>NZ_JAQZSD010000201.1:0-440 GCF_028674935.1 Lysinibacillus sp. CNPSo 3705
CGAAAGATCATCGTGGTTGATGTGCCTAGTACTTCTGCAGCTTCTTTAAATGTTTTAGCTTTAATAGCACGTATACTCACAACTTGATTCCATTCCTTTGAGTAACGTTGATATTTATCTACAAAGGGGGATTTTTCAGAGAAACGCTTTCCACAATCACAAACATAACGACGACGTTTATAGAAAAGAATAGTTAAACGTTCAAACCATTTTAAATGATTGATCTTTTGTATACGGTAATCGTGAACCTTCGATGTTTCTTTTTTACAAACTGGACATTGATGCGTACATACAATGCGATTCGATCGCCTACTTCTTCTACTTTCGTAATCTCTATATCTTT
Organism: Lysinibacillus sp. CNPSo 3705; assembly: GCF_028674935.1. Taxonomy (NCBI): domain Bacteria; kingdom Bacillati; phylum Bacillota; class Bacilli; order Caryophanales; family Bacillaceae; genus Lysinibacillus; species Lysinibacillus sp. CNPSo 3705. The sequence goes on from NZ_JAQZSD010000201.1 coordinate 344, forward strand.
TAATCCTGGGATATTCATGTTAAAATTCATTTGCACAGTTCACCTTTCTATTACTTGTTTCTCGACAATTCAAGTATATATAAATCGGTGAATCTGT
>NZ_JAQZSD010000202.1:0-437 GCF_028674935.1 Lysinibacillus sp. CNPSo 3705
AAAATCCATTCTTATGAATAGGAAGTCTCGGGTTAGGAGTCTGAATGGATGTAGCCATTTGAATGATTTCTTTAGGAATAAGCTGTTTTCCTCCCCATTCCCTTCTCTTAAATGAAGGTAACCCCATAAGGCAAGGTCTTGTGCAGACACATACATATTCATCCCAGAACCATCTACTACAACCGTCTCCCAAAGTAGTCGTCTAACCCCTACAATCAACCTAAAAACATGACATACGTTTAACAAGAACAAAATCATGGATCCCTGTAAAAAATTTTGGTTCTAAGTAAAATGTTGGGGTAGTGTAATTTTTTAGCACGTTAACCCAGATGAACCCAGATATCTTTATACTTTAAATTTAATAAGATTTTTGCTCGAAAGTGATCGAAGCGTCGAAAGCCATATGCATTCCGTTTCATCGCTTTTGTTTTATTATT
>NZ_JAQZSD010000203.1:0-435 GCF_028674935.1 Lysinibacillus sp. CNPSo 3705
TTCTTCCCCTCTCCCACAGGGGGAGAGGGGAAGAAAGCTACACCGCCGCCGTCGTCACGCCGCCGTCGATCACGATGGTCTGGCCGGTCATGAAGCTCGAGGCGTCGGAGGCGAGATAGGCGACGGCGCCGGCGATTTCGTCGGGTTCGCCGATGCGGCGGAGCGGCGTGGTGGCGGTGCGGCGCTTCAGCATGGCTTCGTCTTCCCACAGCGCGCGGGCGAAGTCGGTCTTGACGAGGCCGGGCGCGATGCAGTTGACGCGGACGCCTTTCGGACCCCATTCGCCGGCGAGCGAGCGGCACAGCGCGAAATCGGCGGCCTTCGAGATGCCGTAGGCGCCGATCACGGTCGAGCCACGCAGGCCCCCGATCGAGGAGATGATGACGACGGAGCCGTTGCCGCGCTCCGCCATTTGCGGGATCGCCAGCGCGGAGA
>NZ_JAQZSD010000204.1:0-425 GCF_028674935.1 Lysinibacillus sp. CNPSo 3705
CTTTATAGATGAATTTGAGAAGGGAAAATACCCTCGTGAAATTTTTCTTGAAGCAGGTTTTGATATTGATATTATCGGCATGACACGCGTAAATAAAGCAGCCTATCGTTGGCGTACTACATATAAAGAACGTGGGATGGTGGGATTAGAGGATGCAAGAAAACATCATTCAGGTCTCCATTGTCTAAACAATATTTTGTTTTTAACTCTTCTAAAATGAATGAAAAATCAACAAGTTCATTGATTTAGCGAAGTATATTATCTTTTGGCACAACAATATCGTAGATCGCCATATATGGACTTAAATTAAGGGTTTCTTGATTTATAATCATCGGGGGCACCACCTGCACATTAATTCTTTTATTATAAAGGAAAGCGTGACTAAAATAATTGTGTGATACATTGCGTTGTTTGGAGAAGCATCG
>NZ_JAQZSD010000205.1:0-425 GCF_028674935.1 Lysinibacillus sp. CNPSo 3705
ATTTTCGTTTAATAGCTTTAATATCCGTTTCAAATTGACAGCGAATATCGTTGTAGCACCTTGAATTTCCATGCCAAATAGACCCGCAGTCGATGCGTATCGTACCCGTGTCCGTTTTTTAATTCACTATTCTTCGCTTCTATTTTGTAGCGATTTGCGGCTAATTGCTTAAATGCTTCCATATTTTGAAATGCCTCTTGTTCGGCATGTGTATCCGACTTAATTGTGACAGAATATGTTTTACTTTTTGCTCCTTCTTTATAACAGCCATCTCTCATTGGACATACTTTGCATTTTTCAATGTCAAAATAATAGGTCTGACTTTTACTCTAAAATGTACCCTTTGTAAAGGACATTTAAAAAAAGGTTAGGCATCTTTTTGAAGCTGCTGTCTGTATTTTGCAGGCGGCAGCTTTTTTAAATTC
>NZ_JAQZSD010000206.1:0-424 GCF_028674935.1 Lysinibacillus sp. CNPSo 3705
AGGTCACACCCGTTCCCATACCGAACACGGAAGTTAAGCTCTTTAGCGCCGATGGTAGTTGGGGGCTTCCCCCTGTGAGAGTAGGACGTCGCTAGGCATGTAAAAAAGTCGAGGATTTATTCCTCGGCTTTTTTGTGTGAAAATAAATCAATATATGTACTTGAACATAGCTAATGTTATGAACTTCAATAATGAAAAATATCAAACGTTGAAGTTCGTAAGAACAAAAGAATGTGCAACCTGTTCAATTTGTGATAATTCCCTCTGTCTAAAAGTTTCAACATGATGGTAGTGGATCGTCCAAATGCTTTTACAATTACAAACTCTAGCATAGTTATAAAAAATGTAGTTTCTTTAACAGAAGCAGTTTAAGATCTTGTAAAATATGTTTTATAAAATTGATTGTGAGTCTAATATAAAATTG
>NZ_JAQZSD010000207.1:0-420 GCF_028674935.1 Lysinibacillus sp. CNPSo 3705
GTTATTAAGCCTATAAAAAAACTTAAAAAATAAATGTGTTTGTTACAATTTCAATGTCGTTTTATCCAGTTTTCAAAGAACAAATTATTGGTGGAGCCTAGCGGGATCGAACCGCTGACCTCCTGCGTGCAAGGCAGGCGCTCTCCCAGCTGAGCTAAGGCCCCAAGAGGTATATATGGTGGGCCTAAATGGACTCGAACCATCGACCTCACGCTTATCAGGCGTGCGCTCTAACCAGCTGAGCTATAGGCCCTCTTAGAAGTTTTATAGTTATTCATAAACCTTCAAAACTGAACGCAAAACGTAATCTTACAAACCCTCGGTTTGTATTCCGAAAATATCCTTAGAAAGGAGGTGATCCAGCCGCACCTTCCGATACGGCTACCTTGTTACGACTTCACCCCAATCATCTATCCCACC
>NZ_JAQZSD010000208.1:0-411 GCF_028674935.1 Lysinibacillus sp. CNPSo 3705
CCAACACGATGTTGGTCACGAAGGCGTTATCACAGGATGTGATGCTTTTAGCCTTCGTTCCTCTATCGCTGATCCCCAAGGAGTCGCCCAGTCTCCACTCCAATCAACCGCTCTGCAGCAAAACGTCTTTATATGCGGAAAAATAGAGGCAGTAACAACAGATGTACAGTCGCTTCACTGCTATAAGTCTATTCTGTTTGATTAGTCTTTCAACAACATAAAAAAACGTCAGCCTAATTTACATGGCTGACGTCTTTTTTTATAGTTTTGTGAATAGATGATAATTAAGAAGAAATAGAAAGGATGCCCTTATCTAAAATGTACCCTTTGTAAAGGACATTTAAAAAAAGGTTAGGCATCTTTTTGAAGCTGCTGTCTGTATTTTGCAGGCGGCAGCTTTTTTAAATTCCA
>NZ_JAQZSD010000209.1:0-410 GCF_028674935.1 Lysinibacillus sp. CNPSo 3705
AAACACATGACGCATACGTTTACACTTTGTGCGATTGTATTTGTCCCATTCTTTTTGTACTTGTCGGCGCACTTCATCCATTGCCCAATAGATATAACGGCTAAAATGAAAGCGGTCTGCCACAATAACAGGTCGACCTAACGATTGACGAACAGCTGCTTTTAAACTTGGATTCATATCCATGACCACTATCTCAACATCTGCTCCATACTGGCTTAAGTAATTTTTTATTGTTTCTTTTTTACGATTCGGTAAAATATCAATCGGTTCGCGCGTCTCCGCATTCGCAATTATTAGCTGATACGTACCTTCATCTGTATCGCCTTTATACTCATCAATCGCAATCGCTTTTGGTAAACGTACACCCTCTACTAATTGTTTATTCGCTACCTTTTTAAAACGGCGAAAGA
>NZ_JAQZSD010000210.1:0-407 GCF_028674935.1 Lysinibacillus sp. CNPSo 3705
CGTATAATTAGTATACGAGTGATTCGATGAAAAGTTTCGAAAAAACATTTTAGACAAAAAGAGCCGCAAGAAAGCGACTCTTTTTGATTACTCGTATATAGTCAGGCATGGCATTTTAATAGAATAGTTTTTTATTCAGCTAACATAATTTTTTCAAGCTCTAATGGTTCTATGTATTGTTCGCCTTTGTAAGCACGCATATTCCCACCTGAAATTTCATCTATTAATAAAATTTCATTTGTTTTAGCATCGCGGCCAAACTCTAGTTTGATATCATAAAGCGTTAACCCTTTTTTGTCAAGCTCTGTAGCAACAAATTTAGCAATTTCAATTGTACGTTGCTTTAAAATGGCGTATTCTTCATGTGTTAACAGGTTTAACATGGCTAAAGCATCTTCAGAAATGGG
>NZ_JAQZSD010000022.1:0-70379 GCF_028674935.1 Lysinibacillus sp. CNPSo 3705
CGACGGAAGGAAATCAGAGTGACGGAAAGAAGAGCCCGGGCGACGGAAGGAACAGTCAGAACGACGGAAAGAAGAGCCAGAGCGACGGAAAGAGCGGTCAAAGCGACGGAAGGAAATCAGAGTGACGGAAAGAAGAGCCCAGGCGACGGAAGGAACAGTCAGAACGACGGAAAGAAGAGCCAGAGCGACGGAAAGAGCAGTCAAAGCGACGGAAGGAAATCAGAGACGGAAAGAAGAGCCCAGGCGACGGAAGGAACAGTCAGAACGACGGAAAGAAATCTGAGCTACGGAAAGAAGAGCCAAAGATAGATAGAATCGTCAAAATCGTGGATAGAGCGGTAAAATACATGGATAGAACAGCCAAAATCATGGATAGCCCCGACAAAGCGGCAGTTGGAGTATAGAGATTCTGTTGTATTGTTCTTTCACCATTTTCATTTCAATGGAAATACCTACTATTTATTCCTTTTTATTTTATAATGTAACTATAACAAGGAGGGGGAAATTTATGAAGGCTGTGATCATTAATGAGTTTGGTACTTCTGATGTTTTAAAGTATGTGGAATGTCCAAAGCCCACTATTTCAGCAGGGGAAGTATTAATACGGACGACGTATACGAGTGTGAATTTTGCTGATATTAAAAATAGAAAAGGTAATAAAGCAAAAGCAAATTTCCCAATGATACTCGGCTTAGATGTAGCTGGTGTAGTTGAGGAGGTTTTTGATGGGAACAGTAATTTTAAAAGGGGAGACCAAGTTATTGCATTCCCGAAAAATGGAGCATATGCAGAATATGTGGTGGCCAAAGAGCAGCTAGTCTTTAAAGTTCCGAATGATGTTCCTTTGGAAAAGGCAGCCGCTGTGCCAACGGTTTTGTTTCTATCCTATCTTTTGGCACATCAAATCGCTCCAATTAGCTCAGAAGATAGCGTATTAATTCATGCTGCATCTGGTGGGGTAGGAACGATGCTCATTCAAATGGCAAAAAAGCTAGGTGCCAAGAAGATTATTGGTACTGTTGGTGATATGAGGAAAGCGACAATTGCCCTTGAACTAGGTGCCCATCATGTACTGACATACGATAATTTTAGTGCGAAAGTGAATGAATATACGGATGGTCATGGTGTTAACATTATTTTTGACTCCATTGCCGGGGATATTACGGAAGAGAGTTTTAACTGTTTAGCTCCGTATGGTACGCTAGTGCAATTTGGAAATAGCGGTGGTAAAGCCGGGAATATAAAAACATCTGACTTGCATAGTAGCTGCCGCAATGTGAAAGGCTTTAGTCTTGGAACGACTCGAGCTTCTAACCCTGAAATGCTACAACAAGTTGCACAGGAGATGTTTACCTTATTGAAGGATGAAAGTTTCCAAGTACCAATTGCTAATATCTTTGCATTAGAAGATATGCAGAAAGCGCATGATTTGATGGAAAGTCGTCAGCATCAAGGGAAGATTTTAATTAAAATATAAATAAAAGTAACCTCTGTATAGTGATCAACACGCTATACAGAGGTTATGTTTGTTTTAGATCTTTTAGCTTTAAAAAAGCATGGTTGTGAATCAAACCCACCCATTAATAGAATGAATGCAAACTAGTAAAAACCCTATTAGGAATCACCACATTATTTGTAGGTATTATTCTAACTTTCATTTTTCGACTACAAACAAGAATTTCCTTTAAACAATTGTTAAAATGAGGTATTATTATATAGGTTTTTGTCTTTCTCTACCTTATTTTGAAATCGTTATTTGTTTTAGCTTAACTTTTTAGTATAATATAATATTTGGCCTCTTTAAATACATAATGAATATAACAATGGTATTTATTTCATTTAGATTTTGCGAGTGTATCAATGTTAAAGTGTTATATGGCTAATTTAAGTGATGTAAATATAATATTAAAACATTAAATTTGATAGGCTCTTCACTAAATATTTGTTTAACGTGTGTCGTGTTTTTAGGTTGATTTGTTGGTCCTTTGGATGATCCCTGAGCGCAAGCGAACGCCTTCAGATAAGCGCGGAACGGAAATGTTGTGGTGAGGGGTCTTAAATTTTGAATATAAAGGAATGGCAATTAGGGGAGTGGTGCAATGCTTTTTAATTCCTTTGAATTTATTTTCTTGTTTTTACCTATAACATTTATTATCTATTTTTTATTAAATCGTTTCAGAAACCAGCAATATGCGATCTATTGGTTGGTACTGAGCTCTTTGATTTTTTACGGCTATTTTAAGTTAACTTATTTAGCAATCATCACAATCTCAATAGTTGTGAACTTTGCTTTAAGTCGGATAATTAGTCGTACCAATAGTCGTTGGAGAAAAACGTATATGATAATTGGCGTTATCTTCAATATTATCATTCTCTGTTACTATAAATATACCGATTTCTTTATTGGTAATATAAATAGTTTATTTGGTACAAATTTTGCACTGTTGCACTTATTGCTACCATTAGGACTTAGTTTTATTACATTCCAACAAATTGCTTTTATTGTTGATAGTTATCGTGATGGAACAGCTCATTATAAATTTAGCCATTATGCGCTGTTTATTTTGTTTTTCCCGCAGTTAATTGCAGGACCAATTGTTCAGCATGATGAAATGCTTCCGCAGTATGATACTAAGGGAAATCGTAAAATTATTCATGAACATGTTGCACGAGGTTTATTTATTTTTGCAATTGGTTTAGTCAAGAAGGTTGTTATTGCTGATACGGTAGGCATATGGGCGAATGAAGGCTTTGCCAATTATAGTAACTTAAGTTTTATAGAAGCTTGGATTACCTCATTATCGTATACAGTGCAACTTTATTATGATTTTAGTGGATATTCTGATATGGCGATCGGTTTAGCATTATTATTTAATATTAAACTGCCAGTAAATTTCTACTCTCCTTATAAAGCACGTAATATTCAGGAGTTTTGGAAAAAGTGGCATATGACGTTGAACCGGTTTTTAACTACATATGTCTATTTTCCATTAGGTGGTAGTCGTAAAGGGGCATATAGAACCTATCTAAATATATTAATTATTTTCTTCATCAGTGGATTTTGGCATGGTGCAGGATGGAATTTCATTTTGTGGGGACTGATGCATGGCTTTGCGTCTGTAGTTGTGAGACTTTTTAGTAAAACACGTATTAAGCTTCCGTATTTACTTTCATGGTTTATGACTTTCCAATTTGTTAATATCGCTTGGGTATATTTCCGTGCAACAAGTATTGAGCAAGCAAATACTATTATAGCCAAAATGTTTACGCCAAACATGACAGCTATTACTAATTTCTTTACGGAGCCGCACACGAATTTTGCGCAAGCGGAAGCTTTTAATATTTTGGGACTATCATTCAGTGATCCAATAGTGATTGTTGTAGGACTCTTAATCACACTTGTTATTGCATTTACGGCATTAAATTCTATTCAATTAATGGATAAGATGAAATTTAATTGGGGAGCAATTATTTATACGCAATTTATGATTGCACTAGTGCTAGTATCCATTTACTATATGCAAAAAAATAGTATATTCTTATATTTTAATTTCTAAATAAAGGTGTGAATGAACTTGGATCCGAAAAAATGGTTAGTAAAATTATTTGCCACATCTTTCGTAGTAATAGGATTACCTGTTTTCGGAATTATGGGTTTCAATTATTATATTGACCCTCTTTGGAATTACACACATGCGAATGACTTTAACGACTATCAGCTTGGCTTTGATGAAAGACAATTAAAAACAAATTATATCAATAGCCATGATTTTAACTATGATAGTTTATTAATGGGAACGAGCAGGATTACGTATCTTGATGAGAGGGCTTTTACAAAAGAAAATGTTTATAACTATTCATTGAGCGGGCTGCATATTACAGAATATTTGCCTTACATGAAATATGCTGAAAAGAAAAATGGTAAGCCGTTTAAGAGAATTTTTATTGAGTTATATTTTGATTCGGCAAATGCTGGCAAACCTAGTACATCGAATCCGCCGCAAACTTATATCGAGACGTCGGAGGCACCTTTTTATGCAATAAAGTCCTTATTTTCAGCAAGCACAATGCATTATGCTCTTTTTAATTATGATATTTCAAAAGCAAATCATTACGACGGTGCGCGCAGTTACACACGTCATAATATTGCACAAACTACGTATCCAAATGATGGTATGGAGCTGGGGTGGAAAAAATTCCAGAAGAATTTTAAAGCAGAGACAGCTAAGCCTTTTATGTACGATACCGACTATCGAAAAAGGCTTCAAGCTATAAAAGATGCATTCCCGAATACAGAACTAGTGGTCTTTACAGAATTAATGCCTGCTAAACGGCTTCAGACCATTTTGCATAATGAAAATCGTTACGAGGCTTATAGTAGATGGATGAATGATATGGTAGGTGTGTTTGGTACCGTGTACAGCTTCCATGGTGTGAATGAAGTAACGGCGAATGAGAACGACTTTTTCGACTGGTTGCATTACTACCCAAACGTTGGTAATTTAATCATTGAAGCTTTAGAGAACAGGGAAAAACGATCAACTATTATGCAGACTGTAAATAAAGGGAATCTTGATGAGTACCTTAAAAATGTAGTGGTAGATATTAATATTGACTAAATGATGAAAAGATGACGCTGATATGTACTGTCAGGGTCATCTTTTTTTATCTATAAAAAGGTTTATGGGGATTTCCAAACTGTTGCAAGTAATGCAATGCTTTCGTTAATTTGCTCAACGGTTAGCCCACCATAACCCATAATGACCATAGCATGTTTAGAGCCTTGCTGATAGGAGGATGAGCATGGATAGACTTTAATTCCTACCTCCTGTGCCAGCCTAATGGCATTATGTTCAGATAGCCTTTTTGGTAACTTCATTACGATGTGTAGCCCAGATTTTTCACCAATTACTTCGAATTCCTCAGAAAATTGGGTGTTAATAGCTGCTAGTAACGTCTGTTGCTTTTTACGATAAATGGTACGCATTTTGGCTAAATGCTTATCGAATAAGCCTTGGGCAATGAAATCGGCTAATACAAGCTGATCTATTTTTGAGACAACAGATTTTTGCTCCTGATTAAAAAGCATAAATTTTTCGACTAACGATTTAGGCAAAATCATATAACTAATACGGAGCGATGGGATAAGTGTTTTAGAAAAGGTTCCGAAATAAATAACACGTTGCAGCTGATCCATCTTTGCTAAAGAGGGGATAGGGAGCCCCTTATAACGAAATTCCGAGTCATAATCATCCTCAATAATAAATGCCTTCGCAGAATTAGCCCATTGTAGAAGTTCTGCACGCCGTTCAACCGGCATGACCATCCCGAGCGGAAACTGGTGTGCAGGTGTTGTGTATAACATGTGGATGAATTCTTTCGGTATTGATACCCCTAAGTTATCAACAGGAATAGCATGAGTTATTAATCCACATTGTTGCAATGTTGCACGTACTCTTCTAAAGCCAGGCTCCTCTAAGCCAACATGCGCTTTTTGGCCAAAAAAGTGACAGAGAGCCTGAAGCTGATTTTGTGTACCACTATAAACGAACACCTGTGATGCTTCACAAGTAACTCCTCTTGATCGTTCAACATAGCGAGCGATTTCCGTACGTAATATAGCTTCTCCAGGCCAAGGACTTGTTGTTAAATTATCCACATTAAAGTGCTTTTTCAACAGCTTATGCCAGATTGAAAATGGAAAAGCGTCCTTATCCACATGTCCGTTATTAAAATCAAATTTTATAGTATATGTAGTTGGTGTTATAGCTGGGGATATGTGCTGATTTTGCTGCTGTTCCCATTCAAATTCAAAGGGCGCTATAAAATAACCAGAGCGTTCCTTACTATAAATATAGCCTTCAGCTAGTAATTGTTCATAAGCTTCTTTAATCGTATGGACACTAACACCAAGCGTTTTAGCCAGCGTTCGTTTAGATGGCAATTGCTCATGGGCCAGTATTTTCTTCCCTAAAATGGTTTGTTTTAATTCCTCGTAGATTTGCACGTATTTCGACGCATCTCCAGTAAATGAGATCGATAACTCCAAAATATTGCACCTCCTGGTATGGTGTATTTTAAAAAAATTGGTTCTACCTATCATATCAAAAATATCGTTAAATAATAAAAAAGGAGTGAAGCATATGAATTTTAAAGCATTAGAAAATGAGGTAGTATTACTGAAGCCGTTAGAACAACAGGACACGCAAGGGTTATTGGAAGCAGCTAGTTATCCAGAGATATGGCCCCACATGTCCACAACAATTGAGAAAATGCTCGATGTGAATAACTTTGTGGACAAGGCATTAGCAACAAAGCGTGAAAAAACTGAGTTTCCATTTGTAATTGTGGATAAAAAATCTGAGCAAATCATTGGTTCGACTCGGTTTATGGACATTGATGAAACGCATAAACGACTTGAAATAGGTACTACATGGATAACACCGGCTTTTTGGCGTACGGCCATTAATACGAATTGCAAATATTTATTATTACAATACTGTTTTGAGGTACTCAACTTACAACGTGTTCAAATTAAAACAGACCACGAAAATTTACGTTCTCAAAAGGCGATTGAACGTTTAGGGGCAACAAAGGAGGGGGTCTTACGTAATCATATGGTACGGAAGGATGGTACGACTCGTCATACTGTGATGTACAGCATTACGCTACAAGAATGGCCACAAGTGAAAAAACATTTGCAGCAGTTGCTAGTTGATACTACAGAGAAATTGGGGTAAAAAGAATGGTCAACCCTGTAGCGCTAAAGACAAGTAGTTGTACAAAAGGATTGATTTCATCCTTACTAGTTTAATATGTTGTACATTTTTTATTTTTTACATTAATAACAGGATTTGTAAGTTTATACTTTGAATATAGGTACAGCATTAGTTAGAGTCCGGTAGTAGAGGTTATCATACCTTTTATTAGTTCGTATATTGACTATTTTTCTGGACTTTGCTACAATCCAATTGTCAATATATTGACTTTATGGAGGGTACGATATGAAAAAAGAACGAGATGAAATGTATTTGGATATTATGTTAGACGTTTTTCGTGCATCTAGTTTACTTAGAAGAATTGGAGGCGGATTGGCACAACAAGTTGGTTTAAAAAGTGCACAACAATGGATGATTTTGGGGACCATTCTGCGCGAGGAAGAAGTAACCTTAAAAGATCTTCGCTTAGATACGTTAGTTACGAAACAAACAATTACTGGGCTTGTTGAACGTTTACAAAATGGGGAGTATCTCGAGACATTTCCAGACGCTGAAGATCGACGGATTACTAGAACAAGATTGACTTCAAAAGGAAAAGATACTATGAGACAAATCAAACCATTATGTGAAGAAAGTAACCGAAATTCATTTTCAGTTTTAACCGACGAGGAATTAGAAAGTTTATCCAGCTCCTTAAGCAAACTTGTTCAACATTTAAACCTTGAGGAATAATTAAGGAGGGTATTAATGAATAGAAAGACGAATACAAGAAATGTTACGGTGGCTATTTTCATTGCCACTTTTTTATCTGCAATTGAGGGTACTATCGTAGGAACCGCGATGCCGAAAATGGTAGGTGATTTAGGTGGTATAGAAATGATGAGCTGGGTTGTTTCTGCCTATCTAATGACCCTATTAATCACTACCCCAATATACGGAAAGCTAGCGGATTTATTTGGTCGCAAAATGATGTTTAATATAGGAATAACAATATTTTTAATCGGGTCTATTTTATGTGGCTTATCCGAAAACATGTTACAGCTTATTATTTTTCGAGCACTTCAAGGCATTGGAGCCGGTGCTTTATCCAGTATAACCTTTACGATCATCGGAGATATTTATCCCTTTGAGCAACGAGCAAAAGTACAAGGTTGGCTCAGTAGTGTATGGGGAATCGCAGGAATTGTCGGTCCTTTAGTTGGAGGAATTTTAGTTGACTATGTTTCTTGGCGATGGGTATTTTATTTAAACATTCCATTTGGGTTCATTTCTATGTTTTTATTGTTTATTTCTCTGCATGAAACATTTGAAAAGAAAAAACGATATATTGATTATAGCGGAATTATTACTTTTACCATTGCAATTATCTCTTTATTGTACATATTAAATCGGCCATGGGAATCAATGCTTACTCTACTAACCTTATCCGTAAGTATTATAAGCTTTATACTTTTTATTATTATTGAACGTAAATCCCCAGAGCCACTTATTCCATTACAACTTTTTTCGCTTCGTCCCATTACAGTAGCTAACTTAGCTATTTTCTTATTAGGCTCTGTGTTTATTGTTATTTCATTCCACATTCCTTTATGGATTCAAGGCGTTTATGGTGGTGGAGCAACCGAATCAGGATTAGTTATGATACCAATCTCAATAATGTGGCCTCTATGCTCCATTATAGCTGGCAGGCTTATCTCTAAAAAGTCTTTTAGATTTATTACTTTGTTGGGTTCTATTATTATTTTTATCGGTTGTTTAGGATTGTCATCAGCTTCAATTGAAACGCCTGTATGGTTATTTATGATTTATACAGCGTTCATTGGTGCAGGAATGGGATTCGCTACCACAACATATACAGTAGTGGTTCAGTCTGAAGTTGACTGGAAATTAAGAGGAATATCAGTTGCATCTTTTCGATTTATGCAGAGTTTAGGTCAAACAATCGGAATTGCAGTATTTACAGCTATCTCTATGACACAAGCGACAAAATATCTAAGTAAACAGCAAGATTCATCACATATAGATGTTAGTCAGATATTCAATAATAACCATGATACTGCACTTTCAAACTCAAATTTACAAAGCATAAAAGAAGCCATTGCGTTTGGATTACATAAGGAATTTTTGATTTTATCAGTAATTATCATAATTACTTGTTTCGTAGCAACACGAATAACACAATCGAAATCTCCTTTAGAAAAATGAAATTAACAACGGATTAAACTTTTTATTACATCGGGCTTTATTTTATCAAGACTTCAAACTAACCTACATCCTTACATATATTTTCTCAGCAAAAAAAGTAAACCGCCCCAGCATACGAGTAGTTTAAAACCTTGATGTACTAAGCCCTTTGAAGCGAATTGTCTTGTTACGGTTCAGTTAGAACGCACATCTTTTAACACGATTTTATAAATAAAAGCTGAACTAAATTGTTTGAATTAGTTCAGCTTAAAAATACCTCTTTATAATGTTATAAATTATGGTATTACTCTAACTCTTGACTTTTAATTAAAATTAGTCGACCATTCTCTTTTTATAAATAAATCCTGCTACAATCCAAGTTACTAGTGACCAAACGATGATTGAAGCTATTGGAATAATGACATCCGGTGTTGTGTATGATCCTTCTAAAGCTTCAGCTAATAGTACTAATTGAGAGCTTGGTAACCATTCAGCAATCTTTACAATCGGACTAGCAGAAGATAAAGCTAGTGCAAGAGGGCCGCATGAGAAAATAAGGACAACAGGTAGAGTGATAAGAGATCCTTCCATAATCGTTTTGGAGAATAATCCACATAATGTTCCTAGTGCAATATAAAACACAGTTGAAAGTATTAAAGCGATAGCTAAGATGAAAAGGTTAGCTGGGTTATAGCCAGCGATGAATATAGTTAAGGCTACAACTACCATTGTAATGATAAAGACAAACAAGCTTTTACCGATTAAAATATCGCCAAGTGAAGCAGGGGAAAGCATGAGACTGCGAAGCGTATTTTTTTCTTTCTCTTCTGCAATTAGACAGCATTGTACGTAGGTAGTCACCATAGAAAATGCCATATTAATTGAAAGAATATAGATGGCGATAGTAGCGGAGCCCGATTTATTATACAAAAATGCAAAGACAAGTGGCATAAATACCATAACGGATACCGCGTAGTTACGTGAAAATTCCTTATAATCCTTCATAAAAATAGCCTGAATACGTGACATTGAAATGTTCATACTAAATCACTCCCTGTTATTTGCATAAAAATATTCCCTAGTGTAGGCTCGTTCGTATATATCCGAGAAACTTCGTTAGATTGCATCCAATGAAACAGTTTTTCAGCATCCTGTGTTCCATTTTGAATGACCTCACTAGCACCATTTTTTAGTTCAACTGTAATAGAGTCATCGCCAAACTCCTTTTTCAAGTCCTTTGGCGCACCAATTGCTCGAATTTTACCTTTATGTAAGAAGGCTACACGATCACAAAGTATTTCGGCTTCACTCATATCATGTGTTGTTAAAAATATTGTCGTACCCATCTCGTTTAATTTGCGCAAGCCATTATAAATATGCTGTGTATTAACAGGATCGAGAGCAGAAGTTGGCTCGTCTAAAAATAATAATTCGGGTTTATGCATGATAGCACGTGCAAGTGTAACACGTTGCATCATTCCTTTAGAAAGCTGACTAATCTTCTTTTTACGATCGCCGTATAAGTTAACAAAATCCAACGCTTCTTTTATGGATGATTTAGGTAATTGATATAAATTACTGAATAGTAATAAATTCTCCTCGATTGAAAGACGCGTATATAGTCCGCTATTATCCGTTAAAATACCGAAGCGTTTACGATTATTACTTTGTTTCATCTCATTTGCGGGGCGGCCAAACAATAAAACGTCGCCAGCAGTTTTTTCAGTTTGTGCTGTTAATATTTTTATAGTAGTAGTTTTTCCGGATCCGCTAGGTCCAAGAAAGCCGAATATTTCACCTTTTTGAATGGAAAATGAAACATCTTGTAATGCTGTTTCCTTATTAAATGTTTTTTTCAAATGCTGAACATCGATTACTGCGTTCATTTGAAAACCTCCCTATGTTGTTGTTCATATCTACACTATAAGGGACAATAAGGGTCTCAACATTAAATTACAGGTGAAAGGCTGTGAAATGACCTTTAGTGGCGAAATATATCAGCTGACAGGAGTCGTTTATTTCCTGGGAAATCTACTAAATTCCGAGTATTTCCTTTAAATCTGCGAGTTTATTTTTCGACAAAGGTACTACGGTCTTTTCATTGCTGTTTAAGGCTAAGCTATAGCTATTGCGAGTCCACGTAATGATTTCCCGTACCTTTTGTAAGTTCACGATATAAGAGCGATGACTTCTAAAGAAGCCGAACGGTGTCAGTTTTTGCTCAAGATCATTTAATGATAATGTACATGGAAAGGCTTCACCTGCAACATATAGTGAAACAATACCCTCAACACTTTCGATATAATCGATTTCCGGGGGATTAAATAAAATAATCTTATCATTTTTCTTTGTAGGGATTTTATCAAGTCGAATCGGTACGTTTTCTTGAGAGGGGGGAGTTGGTTCAGTTCCATCCTCTTTAACGTCTAATGCATGTATGCCCGTAATATCCAGTCTATGTACTTCTGTACTCGAAATAATTAAATCCTCAAGATTGTTAGATAATAAAATGACTGTTTTATTCTTTTTTCGAAGTGCATCCAATAGCTGAATGACGTTTTGCTTAGAAAATTCATCTAGGTTTTGGAATGGCTCTTCTAAAACATATATGTGTGCCTGATTGAGATATGTATGAATCAATTTTAAACGTTGCTTTTCTCCATTCGAAAGCTTGCTAATTTTAATGCTTTTTTGCTCCATTAAAGCAAATAATTTTAATAGATCCTCCATCTTTTCAGAAGAAGCATTGAAAAGCTTTAAGCAAAAGTTAATATATTCTCGAACCGTCAGTCGCTCATACAAGGCATTTTCACGAAAATGTGTATACGTATTACTTTGCTTCGAAAACCATTGTGTTAATGTATGTATTTTTGACACATCCGTATGGATGCCGATAATAATACCTGGCTGCATAGATAGGTGAAAGTTTGGATAAATTACATTTCCTCCTTCTATATAAGGGTCAATAATTATGCTTTCATTTTGGTTCATTACTTAGTCCTCCTTGCCTTCATTTGATTCCAAAAATAGCGAGATTTCAGTTTGCGATTGTAAAAAACTACCATGCAGATAGTTTGCGTTATGAAAGTCCATAAAACCGTGCTGACCTTTATATTGTTTCGTTTGAACAAATGGAAATGTATCGAGTATTTCTTTTAATTCGTGGACATTAAAACTTTTCTCATAACTTGGTAAAATAACGAGCGTCGGACAGGAGGGGCTTATATCCAAGTATTGGCGAATGCGTGAACCATAAACGCAAATGATACCTTGTAATGGTAGCGAGGATAGTCTCCAAGCTAATGTTGCACCTACACTAAATCCGATTAAAAGTACTTCATCAAAATGTGTCCTAGCGTCTAATATTTTTTCGGTTAGTTTACCGAGAGGAGCATCAAAGCCAACTTCACTTATGAAATATTCATAGGCTTCCTGTTCTTGTTCATATTGAAATATTCTATCGTCTGAATATAAAGAAATGCATTCAACAGTAGTGTTAGCATTGCAGTATGCTTCAGCTTGCATTTTTATAAAATCGTTGACGCCATAAATCTCATGTAGAATGAATATTTTCCTTGTCATGTTGACCTCATTTTTTGTTTTTTTTCAATAGTGTACCAAAAAGTAATCATACAGGGTTCATCACCAAAAGTTGTGGCTGACTTTTTGTTAAAACGTCTACTATGTAAATAGTTGACCTTCGTTCCGACTGGGCGACTCCTTGGGGGTCAGCAATAGAGGAACGAAGGATAAAAGCATCACATCCTGTGATAACGCCTTCGTGACCAACATCGTGCTGCTGCCGCTACGTTTCACTCACGCTTTCGCGCAAAAGACATCTGTTGGCCCGCCTAAAAGTAAAAAATCCGCGCAGACTTATGTGGTTCTAGATTGACCACAGAAAGCGAGCCGGATTTTTCCGTTGATATATGCCTTTATTACATTACGTTAGACATAAAACCCTTCATTTCGATACTAAGCGTATTAAGCTCATCAATGATTTCACTAAAGTCCTGAACAAGTTGTGCCTGTTCGTTTGTGGCACCATTTATTTGAGTCATGTTTTGCTTTAAATTTTCAAGATTATGATTGATGCTTCGAAGTGAGGTTTCAATGTTATCAGTAGCAATAGTTGTTTCAGTAGACAGCTTGCGAACTTCTTGTGCAACTATATTAAAACCGGCACCATGTTGACCTGCACGTGCTGCCTCAATTGATGCATTTAATCCGAGTAAATTGGTTTGACGAGAAATATTTTTTATCAAATCCGTAATACCATTTGTTTTTTCAGCATCCTCTAAAGCAAATTGTGTCTGCTTATTAATTTCCTCACTAGTTGCAGCTAGCTCCTCCGAATGAGAGGCGATTGTATGTACTTTATCCTGTAGATTCTGGATAATATCATTCATAGTAACAATATATTTCTCCATTTGTAGAGAATGGTCATTAGGTATTCCAAAGGCTAGCGCGCCTACGATTTGTCCATTTTCACGAACTGGAAAAGAAAATGCGTTAAATTCCACACCATAAAATTCTTTTGGTACAGGTGCATCAGTACTTTTGCCTTTAAGTGGGAGATGTAAAATTACATCACCTGGGAGAATTTTTTGTCCAATTTTATACCCAGAATCTATCCGTTTCCCAGGTAAATAAGCAATAATACTCTCACTCTCTTTATCTACTAATCCAATCATGGACTCGCCTTTCATAGCTGAATGAATGTAAGGCATTGTCAATGTCAATGCTTCAAGAATTTTCATAGTAACCTCCTCGTTATATGTAAGCCCTATTAAATTAGGCATAATCTCGTTTTTAAAGCGTTATTTTTTGGAAAAGTGATACTTCTTTAATTGTATGAAAAAAGGAAGTAAATAAAAAGACTATCTTAATACCATTATCCTTTTAAATTGTACGAAATTAAGGCAATATATTATGAATTTGCTAAAAAAGGAGTAGGACTTTTGCGCAGTGCAAAACGTGGGGTTGATTTCCGTTCATGCTGTCGCTTCACTGTAAGGTTCCATCTTTGACGCTGATCCCCAAGGAATCACCCAGCCTCCACTACAATTAACTACTTCGCTAAGAATATATCTTCAGCAATGTTTTACCTTTGCGAAAGCGATAACAGAGGTCTTAGCATCTATTTTTGAAACGCATAAAATTGATAAAAGTTCTAAGCTTTATTGATTGAACTGATGGAAAAACTCATCAGAAGTTTTTCTTTCGCAAAAGTTTAACATAGCTTTTTCTTTTTTGGACAACCTAAACTTTAGAAATAATGGTATGAGGTGATGATCATGAAAATAGAAAGGTCGTCCGAATGGGAAGAAGGCTTTATCAATAAACTGCATGAACATGGAAAATGGGATAGTTGGACATTGTACAAGATGAATTATGACATTGTGAAAATGAAGCTAATTCCTGATTTCACAGGTTTACAGGCAACGAAGTATTTACCAAATTTAAAGCCGCTTAAGCATCAGTTGGAAGCAGCAGAGACAGTCATTGAACGTATGAATGGTAAGGCGATTTTAGCTGACGAAGTAGGTCTAGGTAAAACGATTGAAGCAGGTTTAGTTTTAAAGGAATATTTGATTCGTGGCCTTGTAAAAAAAGCATTAATATTAGCGCCAGCATCTCTTGTTAATCAGTGGGTTGAAGAATTAAATATAAAGTTTCACATTCCGGCAGTAGCTTATAAGAAAAATGTTCAGATTGAGCGCCATGATGTCCTTATTATGAGTATGGATACGGCAAAGAAGAGTCCTCACAAAGAGCGAATTTATGAGCAGGGTTACGACATGATAATTATCGACGAGGCTCATAAATTAAAAAATCATAAAACACAAATTTATGAATTCGTCCAAAGCTTAAAGAAAAAGTTCTGTTTATTATTAACGGCTACACCGATTCAAAACGATGTCTTTGAATTATTTTATCTTATTTCCTTACTTAAGCCTGGTCATCTTGGCAATTATGATACATTTCAAGCTGCATTTTCGGCAAGTAAGCATGATTTAGAGCATGATGATTTTTTAAAGGAATTAGTGAATCAGGTGATGGTGAGGAATAGGAGAGAAGACACGGGTATTGAATGGACAAATCGCCGTGTTCAAATTATTCCGATCGAATTCACGAAGGAAGAAGAGGAAGTTTATAATCTGCTTGGAACGCTTCAAAATACAGGCTCATTTTCAATGATTACATTGCAAAAGGAAATGTGTAGTAGCAAGGAAGCAACAGGTTTAACATTAACTAAAATGCTTGAAGACAATGCACAGCCACAAGAAATTGAAGGAATACTAGCAAAATTAATGGCTTTAGAAGTGAATTCAAAGGCGAAAAAGACCCTTGAAATAGTCGAACAGGCCAAAGACAAAGTAATTATATTTACAGAGTATAGAGCTACGCAAATTTACTTGCAGTGGTATTTACATTCTAACGGTATAACGAGTGTCCTATTCAACGGTAAATATAATAAAAGTAAACGTGATTATATGAAGCATCTTTTTAAGGAAAGGGCACAGGTTCTAATCGCAACAGAGGCAGGCGGCGAAGGGATTAACCTTCAATTTTGTCATCATGTCATTAACTATGATCTGCCCTGGAATCCTATGAAGCTAGAGCAACGAATAGGGCGCGTACATCGATTAGGGCAAGAGCATGATGTCCATATTTATAATCTGGCTATTGTCAATACGATTGAAGAGAACATATTAGCATTGCTTCATACGAAAATTGATGTGTTCGAAAAGGTAGTAGGCGATTTAGATGCGATTCTATCTAACTTTAAAGAATCTGTTTAGTGTAAGGGAGAAGGACCATGTATCCACAGCAAGTTCATAGTTATTTACGCCAATTTTTTAATGAAACTAATTGCCCTATATTAGGAGAAGATCAGCATTATCTTACTGTACAATTAACGGTTGATATTGATAAAAGAATAATGAATCGCCCTTTTTATTGGCAATACGTAGAAGCTACAAACAGTGAGGCAAATCCAGCTCAAGTAACTTTCATTACAAATCAAACAGCATCAGCAGGGAACCTTTATGGAGAAGCTATTCATTTTGGTTCTCCAAGAATGAACCAGCTTTTTCAAGCAACAAGGGAGCTAGGAGCTTATGTTCAGCTTTTTGAAAAGGTGGATAATGAAATAGGGCAAGTTATCCTAACGCCTTGGCTAGGTGTCAACTTTAAAGTGTCGTATTGCTGCGATCGAACGAAAGAAACACTTTATTCATTTGGCATAAACTTGTTAACCGGGATCATAAAAGAGGATTTTCAAGAGACGATTTGTACATCTGAATTTGACACTGTCCCAGCAGACAATGCTTTTCATGTTCAATATATCATTAAGCCTCTTAGAGCACTCGAAAGATTACATGCTACTATTGAACAGATTATTGAACGGGATGACCATTCATGGGCTACCGAAGCAAAAAAACGATGGCAGCATGATCAACGTGTACTTGATTATTTTTATGAGGAAGAAGAAGAGAAGCCAGAATGCTATGACATCGAAAAGAAGGCGTTAGAGGAACAATACGATACAAAAATTAAAATAGAAATTATTAATGGTGGTTTATTTTATCTTTATTAAACGAGGAGCTGTCTAATAGTAGGGACAGCTCCGTTACATTTAATTTTCTTCAAAAATACTTTGTAATTGTGCCAATTTATTATCCCAAAATAAATCAAAGTACTGAAGCCAGTCTTCAATTTCTTTTAGTTTTTCGGCATGTAATGTGTATATTTTTTCTCGTCCCTTTTTCTGAGCAGACACTAGCTCAGCTTGCTCTAAAATTTTCAAATGCTTTACAACAGCAGTTCTGCTTATAGAAAAATTCTCAGAAATAAGTGAGATCGGTTTATCACTTGCGGCAAGTAGCTGTAGGACATGACGTCTTGTTGGATCAGCGATTGCTTGAAAAACATCATACTTTACAGCAAGTTGTGTCATTGTGATTCCACAACTTCTTTTAATTTTTTGCCGATCAGCATTGTCCAGCCGCCCTCCATTGTTGTACGAATGGCTTCAGCAGGCATGTTAGCTTTAGGAATGATATGTGAAGCTTCTTTCCAGCCACCATGTGTTAATGTGAATTCAGTTTGCTCACCAAGTTCTTTCAGTTCAAAAGTGACAAACCATCCATCTGTATCCCATGCAAAACGAACAAAATGTGGAGCATCTACTTGTTCAACTCGACATGGTGAAGGACCAAACGGTGATTGAATTGTAAACTCATGACCTTCAACAGGCTTAAAATCATTTGGCATAAGCCAAGAAGCAATCTTTTCAGCATCCGTTACTGTTTCCCATACTTTTTCAATCGGTGCATTGAGTGTAACTGTTTTAACAATATTCTCTAGTTTTTCTGTCATTTAAAATGAACTCCTTCGCTAAAATATAACCTTAAGGTGTTACGAATATATAACACCTTAAGGTTATATGTCAATTATAAATACATTGGATAAATTTTCACTGTGTCTTTTTGTGAATCCTTATTTATGTTAAAATTATTTTTATAATTTTCTGACTAATAGGGGGGCGTTAAAGTGGTGAACATATCTGTGTTTTTATTAATGTGCATTTTATTAATTATTTTGCCTGGTCCGGATACCGCCATTGCAACAAAAAATACACTTACCGTAAGCAGAAAGGGAGGCTTACAAACTTTACTCGGTTCGTGCTGTGGATTATTGATCCATACTTTTGCAGCGGTTATTGGACTTTCCGCGATTATTGTAAAGTCAGCATATGTATTTACCATTTTAAAATACGTCGGCGCGGTTTATTTATGCTATTTAGGTATTAAAACTTTATGGGCACTACGATTAATACGTACACAGTCTCCAGTTGTACAAGACGAAACCCAAATTGAACATAAATATTCAGAGCAATCATGCTTTAAACAAGGCTTCTTAACGAACGTTACAAACCCAAAGGTGGCTGTATTTTTTCTAACATTTTTACCTCAGTTTGTAGATGGTAAAAGCGGTACATTTATGCCATTTCTTATAATGGGGCTTATTTATACTGCATTAACGGGATTTTGGTTTGTATTTTATGTTTACTTGTTGGATAAAATTAGCGCATTTATGAAAAAGCCAACGACGAAAACGGTTATCGAAGGATTGACAGGTGTAGTACTAATTGGGTTTGGCATTAAGCTAGCATTCGAGAAAGCCCACTAATGTTAAATGGACTAAACTAATAAGAGGATATTATGTTCAATATAAGAGCATATATCCTCTTTTTTTATATATTAGATTTGTTAATTAGGAGGCGTAGTGATGTCTTTAGACCGAGCGTTAAATATTTTTTATGGGTGAAGTGCTATGAGGGAACAAGAGGTTCTCATGAGAAAATCCATTCTTATGTATAACTAATGCGATTGAAAAATGTATTACTCATCAGATAGAAGTTATATGGTAACGATGTTACTTTGCTTCTTTCTATGTTATTTCGGAGTTCACCACTTCTAGGCTAGAAAGATAATAATGATTGTAACTTTAGATAGATTGCTTGGGTATCTAGGTATTAATCAATGTTTATGATTGTTTTCGGCAAAATCACATAAGATCTACATAATAAATAGCAATGCATAAGGGCTGATCAACTATGATTGAAAGGCACTTTTTTAGCCATAAAAGATAGATTAAGGTGTTGAGAAAAACGTCAAAGAATGGTAGACTTTTGGATGGAAATTGAGTAAATTCTTTACATAATAAAAGAAAGGAGATTGATAAAATGCAACAACAAACTTCGGAAAAAAACTATATAGCAATGATTTTACTATGTTTCTTTTTAGGCAGTCTAGGAATACATCGCTTCTACGCAGGTAAAATTGGTACTGGTATTTTAATGATTATAACTTTGGGTGGACTAGGTATCTGGACATTGATCGATTTAATTATGATTATTGTCGGCAAATTCAAAGATCAAGAAGGACTGGAAATAAAACCTTCTTAACAATAATGAATGAGGCGTTGGCTAACTGCGGTTACCTAGCGCTTTTTTTTATGGAGAACATTGAATGTGCTAGCCAGTTAACCGATATCCAAAGTCGTTTATTTAAAGAGCAGCTTTTTGGTCATCGTCTTGCTGGCTTGTTGTTTTTGTACTTCAATTTGATTTTTAATGATTTCTTCGATGTCGTCCATAGCAATGTTGCTGGCTGCATTTAAGTCTGCATTAGCTTCGTGTTTGCAGTTAATACATTTGAATGGTTCTTAAGTTGATCGATACACTTCTTTCTTCATTTTGTTGTGAATCAGAGTTAATTTGTGCGGTGCAACATTACCTCTTAACAGCATTTTGAACTAACGAGTGTATTAGTGAATTACACCCGGAGGGTAAATAAAAAACTTCACGGATAAACATCCAGTGAAGTTTAAAACTCTATATTTAGTTAGAAGAAAAGGAAGCCGATGCTAATAATAATGCCTGTAAAGATTAAAACGAATAAACAGAAGCCCATTATATCCCTAGCTTTTAAGCCAGCGATTGCAAGGGCTGGTAGTGCCCAGAACGGTTGAATCATATTCGTCCAAGCATCACCCCACGCGATTGCCATAGCAGTTTTAGCGTAGTCGGCACCTAAAGTGGTTGCAGCGTCTAACATAATAGGAGCTTGTACTGCCCATTGTCCACCGCCTGATGGTATAAAGAAGTTAACAAGTCCTGCTGAGAAAAATGTAAACAAATAAAATGTATGTTCATTGGAAATATGAACGAACCATTGTGAGAATACGGCAGCTAAACCAGAAGCGGTCATCATGCCCATAATCCCTGCATAAAACGGGAATTGAAAAACGATACCTGTTGTCGTTTTAATGGCATCTTGTGCAGCAGCAAGGAAGCGCTGTGGTGTCCCGTGGAAAATGACCCCTAATACAATAAAAATCGTATTAATCACATTTAAATCAAGAACAAAGCCTTTCGTCATAAAATGATGTACTAAATAAACAAGTCCGATAATAGCTATTAAAATCGTTAAAATATAACTACGTTCAGAGCGGCTGGCAAAGTTGTTTTCGGGCTTAGGTAACTCTGTTTTTTCTTCAACTAATAAAGCAGGGTTAACTACAACCGTATCTTCTTCCTTTGGCATCATCCAACGATTAAACAACGGTAAAGTAAAGACGATAACGATGACTATAAATAAGTTATATGTTGAAAAAAGTGTAACATTTGTTGGTATGATCCCCATAATGTCAGCGAACTTATGACCTTCAGTTGCTATGGATAACGGAATTGAGCCAGCTAATCCCCCATGCCAAATTACGAAGCCTGAGTAGGCACTAGCAATTAATAAGCGATAATCTACCGTTTTAACGTGACGAGCAATTTCCTTTGCAAAAAGGGCACCAATGACAAGTCCGAATCCCCAGTTAATCCAGCAAGCTAATAGTGATACGAATGTAATAATAATAATTGCCATACCTGGTGTTTTTATTTTACTTGCAATGGCTGCTAAGCCCTTTTTAAAGACTGGGCTATTCGCCAAAATGTGACCTGCAGCCAAGACAATCACCATTTGCATTGTAAATTCCAATAGTTTCCAAAAACCATCTCCCCAATAAATTACCATATCGAGCGGAGAAGAATCTGTTAATGTAACCCCTAATAATAACGTCAATACGGTGAGTATAGTGACAAATATATATGGATCAGGTAAATATTTCTCCATAATAGCATTTGAAATTCTCGTTAACGTTTTCATGTTAAAATTCCCCCTTCCTTTTCGTCCATCCCTTACTGCTAATTGTACATAGAAATACGAATTAGAAAAGATAAAATTGGTATTAAGTACGATAAAACAAGCGTAATGTAGAAATAAAGTCGCTGTTGTTATTGCTGAATTAAATACTATTGAAATCATAACAAAACCTTAGCGCTATTGTTTTGATCTACTTATTTTGAAGAAGAAGGATTGCTAGAATATGAGGAGAATTTATTATTACATAGCGGTTTGGGGAATATTTTTTATAACAAATTAGAATAAATGGGGGTATGTATATGGAGTTGCGAGATTTACAAGCATTTATGACTGTCGTTGAACATGGGAGCTTTACAAAGGCAGCTAATGAATCCTTTGTATCACAACCTTCATTAAGCAAAAGCATTAGAAAGTTGGAGAATGCGCTTCATGTAGAGTTATTAAACCGATCTACACGCAATATAGAGTTAACAGACGCAGGTAGTATCGTCTATAAACAAGGACAAAAAATAATACGTTCTGTACACGATTTACATATATTATTGGATGATTTATCGAGCATCGAAACAGGTACGATTAAATTAGGGATACCACCATTAATTGGCACACTATTTTTCCCTGAAATCGCGCGAAAGTTTCATAAGCAATATCCAAAGGTGCATTTAGAGCTCGTGGAACGTGGAGCTAAAATGATCGGAACATTAGTAGAAAATGGCGATGTTGATATGGGGATTGTTGTCATACCTACAGACGAAAGGAAATTTACCATCCAATCATTTGTGGAGGACCAATTTTTTGTCTTTATTAATGAGTCCCATCCATTGGCTCAGCAGGACCGTATTCTATTACAAGATTTAAAAAATGAATCATTCATTATCTTCACAGAGGAATTCACACTGCATGATTATGTTATAAAATCATGTAAAAGCGCAGGATTTACACCAATAATCGGCTATAAAAGCTCGCAATGGGATTTAATAGTGGAACTAGTTTCCTCGAATTTAGGGGTGACACTTTTACCATATTCAATAGCTGCAAAGCACACGAATAAAAATGTCAAAATTATTCCGTTACTTCATTTTGACATGCCATGGCGTTTAGGTGTTATTACGAAGAAGAATACATATCAATCTTTTGCCTTAAAGCAGCTACTCAATACAATACGTTCTGAAAATTGATTTATGCACTTTTAGAATAAATAATATTCTAATTTATTCCTTTACTTATAAAATAGTATTAAGGTAGAATTTTTCTTAATAACTGAGCAATTTTAGGGGGTTTCGATATGGGGAAGGGGAAAGTATGGAATTCGTTTGAGGAAGCCGTCGCTGATATTAAAGATGGGGATACATTAGCTGTAGGGGGCTTTGGGCTATGTGGTATCCCTGAAAAATCAATTGCGGCACTAGTCCAAAGGGGAACGCAGGACTTAACAGTTGTAAGCAATAACTGTGGTGTGGATGATTGGGGTTTAGGGCTTTTATTGGCAAATAAACAAATCAAAAAAATGATTGCATCCTATGTAGGTGAAAATAAAATTTTTGAACAGCAGTTTTTAAGCGGGGAGCTTGAAGTAGAATTGACACCACAAGGTACGTTAGCCGAACGTATGCGGGCTGGCGGAGCTGGAATTCCGGGCTTTTACACAGCTACTGGTGTTGGAACACCTATTGCTGAGGGAAAAGATGTAAAGGTTTTTGATGGTAAGGAATATATTTTAGAAAAAGGTATTGTGGCAGATTTTGCCCTTGTCAAAGCATGGAAGGCAGACAAGCTAGGAAATTTAGTTTTCAGAAAAACATCGCGTAACTTTAATCCTCTAGCTGCCATGGCAGGAAAAATTACGATTGCAGAAGTAGAGGAAATTGTTGAAGTAGGAGAGTTAGATCCGGATCATATTCATACTCCGGGAGTGTTCGTGCAACGCGTTTTACTAGGTGGCAATTATGAGAAGCGTATCGAGCGTTTGACGGTGAAAAAGGGGGATGTGTGATGGCTGATACAAGACAAAAAATCGTAAATAGAGCGGTAAAAGAAATACAAAACGGCATGAACGTCAATTTAGGTATTGGTATCCCAACGCTAGTGGCCAATGCAATTCCGTCTGATTATGACGTTCTTTTACAATCGGAAAATGGTCTTCTTGGTATTGGTCCATATCCAGTAGAAGACGCAGTCGACCCTGATTTAATTAATGCAGGTAAAGAAACGGTAACAGCTGTTCCTGGCGCTTCCTTCTTCGATAGCGCCGAATCATTTGCCATGATTCGTGGCGGTCATATTGATCTTGCTATTTTAGGTGGCATGGAAGTATCGGAAACGGGTGACCTTGCGAACTGGATGATCCCAGGGAAAATGGTGAAAGGTATGGGAGGTGCCATGGACCTTGTAGTCGGGGCAAAAAGAGTAGTCGTTGTAATGGAGCATGTCAATAAAAACGGTGAGTCAAAAATAAAAAAACAATGTGAGCTACCGTTAACAGGAAAGGGCGTTGTGCATAGATTAATTACAGATATGGCTGTTTTTGATTTTACCGATGAAGGGATGCAGCTTATAGAATTAGCAGAGGGTGTTACTTTAGAGGAAGTAAAAGAGAAAACAGCTGCTTCCTTTACTGTCGCCATAACAGTATAAAGTGAAATTAATCAGTGGGCATTTTCTTCAACCTGACTGATTATTAGTCTTCTCCAATCGGGCGTTTCCGGGCAGTTAACCTCTCATAACTAGTTTGCTTCCGATTCATCTCGAGGTTGTACCTGTCGCTGCTCTTTCGATACGCAATTATTGCCCGTTAATGCGGGGGAAAGTGATTGAATGTAACCAGTTCTTTCATAGGGCCGGTTTTTTAGTAGGAGAGTCAATCACTTCAGCAATATTCCCTCTTCGCGGGTATTTCTGAAGAGCGTGAAGGTTGAAGGTTATTTTTCAGACTATTGGCGGTTCTCTAGCTCTATTTTGCAATTATACAATGATTGAAAAGGAGAAAAATAACTATGAGACAACAATGGTCAGATGAATTACAAGTAGCACAGGTACGCGTTGCACGGCCAACTGATAAATTAAAGGAAATTGAAGAATTTTATTGTGAAGGCGTAGGGTTAGAAAAAATCGGCTCCTTTTCAGGACATCGAGGCTACACAGGTATCATGATCGGTCTTCCGAATGCTAGCTATCATTTAGAGTTTATAGAGCATATTAAAGGAAGTCCTTGCCCAGCACCAACAAAGGAGAATTTGCTCGTATTATATATTCCAAAGCGTTCAACGATACAGCTTATTGCTGAACGCTTATTGCAAATGGGTTACCCTGAGGTAGAGCCAGAAAATCCATATTGGGTCGAAAAAGGTGTCACAATTGAAGATCCAGATGGCTGGCGTCTCGTATTGATGAACACAGAGGGTATTTAAATCGGTATGAGCCTACATTTTCATACCCTGCGCGGTATATGATTGCGGCGTTTGATATCGAAAGATGGAAAAGGGCATCCTGTAAAAAATTTTTTCTGAAGCAATAAGTAAATAGAAAAAAGATACCCCTTTGTTATACGCAGAGGGGTATCTTGGTGTTGGAATATTCTATTGTCCTAAAGAAGCATCTTGGTGATAATGAGTAGCAATGGATTCGATATTTAACTGAGTATAGTTTGCCCAATTAGTCTTTTTAAAATCTTCTTCACTAAAATAAATATTTAAAAGCTCAGTCATAGATTTGCCCCCGTTAGATCCTGTTAATGGGGCATACCAACTAATAGCTGGCGTTTTAACATTTTGAAGCTTAGATAGCTCTGCAAATATTTTAGTGGAATCCTTCAGCATTTGATTTTTCATACCTTTTTTCACATCATTGTCCTGTATAGCGATTGAAACGATACCATCCTTTTCTTCAACCGTGAATTTGCTTTTAACGATAGCTCCTACTATATCTTCAACAGAAGTATTTTTATCGACTGCAACCTCCTTAGGAGCGGTATTTTTCCCGCAAGCGGATAATAGTAGTGTGGTTAATAAAAACAAATAAAATAATTTCTTCAATGTAATAACCTCCCTTGTTACTACCATATATGCGCAAAATGGAGGTGAATTATACAAAAAGAAGGAAGGTAATAAAAAAACCAAATTATGTTCCTGCAAAATAGCTTCGGGAATCGGCTTTGGCTCAGGCTTGCAAAAGTTTTTGCGCAAAAGCGTAGTGCTAATATTGTAGCAACAAGAAGTCATTTTTGCTGTCGCTTCGCTTTCGCACAGAAAAATTGCCACAGGATGTGGCGTTTTTAGACTGAGTTCTCTATTTCAGCGGATTTTTGTACACTCGTTGAAAAGAAGTTAAATTATAATGGAGCTGCATAAATCTGTTTTTCAATTGGATCCCAGAGGACAATCCCGATATCTTGATTTTGATCTATAATACGAATAGAAATAGGAATGTAATCGAACAAAGTAGTACTCAATTTGGTACTAATTAACTGTAGAAGACCTATCAATTCAGTATCATTTATTAAAGGCGCATTAACTTCTATTTTTAACTCGGTTAAATTCCCGTTTTCATATCGAAGTTTACCAACGATTTTAGGATTTAGATGTTTAAAGCCTTCTCGGATATCTTCTTTAAATCTTAATAATTTACTATAAGTATCTTTGTCTAAACTATAAAGTGCATCTGAAGGGAATGTATAATTTTTTATATCTATCCCAGCCCATTTATCTATTTTATCCTCGCCTTCAGGAATAAATGTTTGAGCTAAAAATCTTCCTGGAATTATATCGTTTTTATTGGATTCTTGATATAAGGTTAAATAAATAGGGACGTTGGGTATTTTATTATTATTTCTTATATTTTTTATTATAGTTCCGGCTATTTTCTTACCGTATTTTTCTACGTCATTAACCTTATCTTCATTCGTATCGACTTTAACTTGATCTGTATAAGTTAAGCCTTTATCATCATGTACTCTAATGTCATAAAATTCATTTAAGGATATGGCTAATGACATTCCTTCTACTTTTCCACTTTCTTTGTTAACGAAATTTTGTTCTAAGACATGAGATAATATTTTAGGATTATTTTTCTCATCCTCTAATACATCTCCAGTACTTTTTTTAATAGGTGGGTTTAATCCTAAACCTTCTTTTGATTTTCTATCTAACCATTTATTTATAATTTTACTATCTAAATATTGACCTTCCTGCATATAAAATTTCTTTGTAGGAAAGTAATTGACTGATAAATCCATTAATCCTATTTCAATTTCACTGACATTTAATGAATTGTTCATATTACTAAGTATCAACCCTCTTGAAACATTAGATTTTGCAGGTTGTTTAATTTCATATATTTCCTTTTGTTGTATGGAGGATACATACATTTTCTCATCCTTTTTACCAGCTGGATCATCATCACTACAAGAAGCCAAAAGAAATAGTGGTGATATAAAAAACAACATACTCTTCTTTATTTTCATTTAAAATACTCCTTACTGATTCTTATGTAATCGCGTTTCGAAAGTTACGCTAATTTCAGTTTGGCTAATCTAAAACTGAAAATTGTTCTGTTAAAGCTTAAAAGTATTCCTATAAAAATGAATTCATCACAATAACGTGGCAGCCTCTCATCTATCCCCAAGAAGCACCTATTATAACTTTTGGTAATACAACTTTATATTTACATTTTAAGTTTGATTCTGGTAAAAGTATATAATAAAAAAACCGATATTTATTTCGTACGTCATAAAATCAAATTTCGCCTTACGCCACTGCTTTAATTTTTAATAAATTGGGGGTATTGATAAAATGAATTTTTCAGACTTTAAAAACTGTCTTTTGACAATAAATGAAATAATTTATTTTGATAGCAATGAGTTTCTTCGAGAAAAAACTTCTAATCCTTGTAGATTAAAAGAAATAATAGATATAGCTGAAAATTTACTGGCGAATATTTCGAATAAAGAT
Source organism: Lysinibacillus sp. CNPSo 3705 (assembly GCF_028674935.1). Taxonomy (NCBI): domain Bacteria; kingdom Bacillati; phylum Bacillota; class Bacilli; order Caryophanales; family Bacillaceae; genus Lysinibacillus; species Lysinibacillus sp. CNPSo 3705. The sequence continues at coordinate 26,575 of NZ_JAQZSD010000022.1, forward strand.
CAGAAATATTTTCTAATGGGGACGCTGGGGAACTTATATAGAATTTACGGGGAACCACAAAAAGCCGTTAACATTTTAACTGAATGCGTTACTATTGCTAGCAGTCAGCATAACAGCAATCGAGAAACCGTGTCATTAATACGTCTTGGAGAGGCAATAAAATATAACGGTAATCCAATGAAAGCATTAGGGATCTTCAACGAAGTTTTAGATAAATGTAAGGCAAAAAATAATTTGTTATATTTGGACTTCGCCATACAACATAAAGGTAAGTGTTTGTTAGAATTAGGGGAAATTGCTGAGGCAGAAAAATGCTTTAAAGAAGCATTAAAGTTAAGAGGAAATAAAGGTGATGTATCGCTTATTGAATCTACTCAACAAGCATTAACTTTTATAAAGAAATTGAAATGCTAATGAATAATTATCAAAAATTTCTATAGGTGATGGGTAGTTTAATAGTCGCTTAGGTTATTGAATATTAGTATTTTCGTGTTTAAGGAAAGCGATAGATTCTTATAAGTACATTAAAAGTAAAATTTGAATAAAGATTACAAAAATTTGTAGCATCCAGAGACTATCATATATATGATGGTCTTTTTTTATAAAACGTAATTTTGTAAGCGTATACACTTTTCACGAGTTTTTTTCTTTTAACTATTGAATTGCTAGTGAAAACAATGTATAGTGAAGTGATTTGTCTGACGTCTGACTAACTACATATTTTCAGTTATAAGATCTATAGCTGTTATTCAAGTTTCAATAATGGAACATAATGAGTGAAAGAAGGATTTGTAGTTTCGGATATCGATCGCAAAAAAAATTTCAATATATTTATGGAGGAACGCATGAGATACTTAATATCCTTTTGTGGATTGTTACTTGTTTTTGGTTTGGCTCTGTTAATGAGTAAAAACAAAAAAGAAATAAAATATAAAAACATAATTATTATGCTAATCATCCAATTTGTATTTGCAGCTATACTGCTAAATACAAAGGTTGGTTATGTTCTAATCAAAGGATTTACAAAAGTATTTGATCATTTATTGGCTTACGCAAGTACGGGCATAACTTTTGTTTTTGGTGGTTTAGCGAATGAAGGGGAGTATTCCTTCTTCCTAAATGTGTTATTACCTATTGTTTTTATATCTGTATTGATAGGGATCTTACAGCATTTTAAAATTCTTCCTCTCATCATGAAAGGGATAGGTTTTCTTTTAAGTAAAGTAAGTGGTATGGGGAAATTGGAATCTTATAATGCTGTTGCTTCTGCAATGGTAGGTCAATCTGAAGTATTCATTACTGTTAAAAAACAATTAGATAAGATTAGTCCACAACGAATGTATACATTATGCGCATCAGCAATGTCGACTGTTTCTATGTCAGTTGTTGGAGCATATATGACGATGATTGAACCAAAATATGTTGTAACGGCGATTGTCTTGAACTTGTTTGGCGGTTTTATAATTGTTTCGATCATTAATCCGTATACAGTAGAAGCAAGCGAAGATATTTTAAAGATAGATGAACAAAAGCAATCGTTCTTCCAAATGCTTGGAGAATATATCATGGATGGATTTAAAGTAGCCATCATTGTTGGTGCTATGCTGATCGGTTTCGTAGCATTAATGGATTTAATCAATTCACTATTTGATATGATTTTCGGTATATCCTTCCAAGATATTTTAGGTTATATCTTTGCACCAATTGCTTTCCTAATGGGTATCCCTTGGGCAGATGCTATTACTGCTGGAGGAATTATGGCAACAAAATTAGTAACGAATGAATTTGTTGCAATGATTAGCCTTGGAGAAGTAGCTAAGTCTATGAGTGCTCATACATTGGCTATTATTTCAGTCTTTCTTGTATCCTTTGCAAACTTTTCATCTATCGGTATTATTGCCGGAGCAGTTAAAGGTTTGAATGAAAAGCAAGGGAATGTAGTTGCTCGTTTTGGCTTAAAGTTGTTGTATGGAGCTACACTTGTTAGTATTTTAACGGCTACAATTGTTGGTTTCGTTATTTAATTTAGAAAAAAGAAGCAGCTGACTGCACTCTAACTACTGGAGTGCAGTTTTTTTATGATCAAAATACGTGATTTTTGCACTTCATAGATGGCTAAGGGTACAGTCTAATTGAAGAGTAGCAGGGGAGTTGCACAGGCACTTTTACATTTGTACAAATTAAAAAAGCCACTTTATTAAAGTGACTTAGAAAACGACAAGCCGACCTTGATTAAGATAGCCTTTTTGTTTTTGTGGAAGTATTGGTTGTACCTTTTCGAACAAAATGAATAAAGATGAGTAGCATTAATTGAAATAGTACAACAAATAAAAATAAAATACCCAAAATAATAAATGAGACCATTCTAACTTCCGGAGTTTGAACTACCCCTGCAAAATCAACTTCTCGTAAGCCAATAAATATAGCCCCAGCAGCAAAAATGAATAGCCATACAATATTTAAAGCCCACCATATTTTCATACTCAAATATAAACACCTTCTTCTATTCGTAATTGTTTATGGTTCGCTACCATAACTTGTTTAACCTCTCTTTAAGCGAATGTCCAATGTGCCACTTTGGAGAAACAGAATGTGGTCATGAAGGAATCACATAGTTGGAACGAGAGCGGTTAAAAGCATTCTAAAAGCAATGCGCTCTTTAAATGGATTCCCGACTTCTGAGGATAAATATTAATACTCTGATTAATGTATTTTAATGGTAACACTTTTCCTCTTTGCTGGAAACAAACTTTGGGCGGTGTCACTTCTCAGCCTTAAGACGGATTAAATGAACAAAACAGTAATAAAGACGAGGAAGTCTTAGGTATGAAAAAAGAAAACGGCGTTAATATGAGGATAAGAGGGGTTCACTAAACAAATTTAATTAAGAAAACGCTATTTAGAACTGAAGTTACAAGGTGAAATAGATCATAGAGCGCATATCAACCCTCCCTGATATAAACAACATTGCTCTATGCAAAAAAGCGCCAGCTAACAGAAGTTAACTAACGCCTTTCTATTGTTAAGAAGGTTTTATTTCTTTTCCTTCTTTATCTTTGAATTTACCGACAATAATCATAATTAAATCGATCAATGCCCAAATACCTAGTCCACCAAAAGTTATAATCATTAAAATACCAGTACCAATTTTACCTACGTAGAAGCGATGTATTCCTAGGCCACCTAAAAAGAAACATAGTAAAATCATTACTATATAGTTTTTTTCAGAAGTTTGTTGTTGCATTTTTATCAATCACCTTTCTTTTATGTAGTAATAATTAACTACATTTCCATTGAAAATTCTATCATTCTTTTATGTTTTTCTCCACTTGAAATAAGTGCCAACCATAGTTAACCAGGGTGTCATTCATTGCTGTTTAAATGAAAGTTTGGAAACACAGAAAACCAAACTTCAACAATCTGGCGCGATTCTGTAACAAGAATCAGTGCTCGTTTTCGTTGAAGGGCCATTTAACGGAATAAAAGTTTTAAATAAAATTGGATATTTATTTTAATATTTAGGTGGGATTGTGAAGAATACTTGAATTAATGAGGAAGGTTTGTTCAATAAGAAATCACAAAAGGAATGAGCATTTGCTGTAAAATAGATTAGTTTATTAATGTCTAATAAAAAGTAATGCAAAAAATGAGGCACATTAGAACAAAACTGTTCAGTGATAAAAAGCTGATGAGTTTAAGGAAACAGAATTCTACATTATGTTCCCAAAAATAGAAATACCCCTTAAATCTAATTAAGGGGTCTCTCGAAAATTAATTCAAAATAGGCTGCGGAACCATATCCTTTAGTTGAAGGAGCAAAAATTTGAACAAATCTCCATCCGTCAGATGCGTATTGGTGAATTATATTTTGATAATCTTCTTTTGGTTTACTACCCCAAGCATTTAGTTCCACTTTAACGAAATTGTATTCGTACATTATTATCACCTCGAGAATTAGTTGACTTAGTTAATATACGAAGAAAGTAGAAGATAGTTTCATAATTGTTGATGTAGTTTATTGAACAATATGTAGACATTATGCAGTTGTTTATTCAACAAGCTGTAGCTTTGTAAAAAAGATTGAACGTTTATAAAAAAGATTGATAATTTGTAATAAAGTTTGATAAAAATCATTTCTTTAGTTATTCTTTGAGATGATTTTTTTATTGGACATTTATGTTAAAACTGATGTTTATCTTGTGAAGAATTTCTTCTAATCCTTCCACCGTATGGTCCACTTTATCAAACGAACTTAACAAATGATTGCTATTCAACGCTATCATAAAATTGGCCTCAAGAATTTAAATAAATGGAAATTGAAGGTGGAGGGAGAATAATTGGAGATTTGTGGTATTATATAGTGAGCGAAGAAACAGAATAAAATTTTCCAACGAGCTTCGCAAACAATTGAAATTACCACTAAAGGGTCCTGCCGACAAAATGCTACAGATCTAATTACTGTAAGACACTTTTTGGAAGGATAAATCAGTTCCTACTTTTATAGAATAGGCTGAAATGGTATTCACTTAGATTATAGTAACAGCTAGGTTTTAATAGCTGAGAATTAAAAGGAGAGATTTCATTATTTATGTTTAAAAATTTTTTTGGAAAGTACTTAGTAACTTTTTTTGTTTTACTTTTACTTATTCCTGTTTTTACAAATCAAAAGGCTACAGCTAATTCACTACCTCAAAATGAAATGCGTGCAGCCTGGATTGCAACAGTATCAAATATTGATATGAAGGCAGGTATGAGTAAAACCCAATATACTCAATGGGTTCAAAGTACCTTAGACAAATTAAAAGCTGATAACTTTAATACAGTTATTTTTCAAGTTAAGCCATTAAATGATGCACTGTACCCGTCTAAGCTTGCTCCATGGTCATCGTATATAACAGGCAATACACAAGGGACCAATCCGGGTTTTGATCCATTGCAAATAATGCTGGACGAAGCACATAAGCGTGGATTAGAACTTCATGCTTGGGTAAACCCATATAGGGTCACTATGCCTTCGCAATCTTTGACTAATCTTGCTGCCGATAATGTAGCCCGTAAAAATTCTAATTGGGTAGTGAAATACGGTAAACAATACTATTTAAATCCTGGTTTGCCGGAAGTTCAAAATTACTTATTATCAACTATAGAAGAATTAGTAAGCAACTATGATATCGACGCTGTACATATGGATGATTACTTCTATCCTTATAAAATAAAAGGAGAGACTTTTCAAGATCAACAAACTTTTAAAAAGTATGGTGGCTCATTCAAGAATATTGAAGACTGGCGCAGAAATAATGTTAATCAATTAGTAAAAAAGGTTTATGCAAGCATTAAGGCAATTAAACCCCATGTTCAATATGGAATATCTCCGTTTGGAATTTGGCGAAACAAAGGGCAAGATTCTACTGGTAGTAACACGAATGGAATGAGTAACTACGATGATCTTTATGCTGATACAAGACAGTGGATTAAAGATGGAAGTATCGATTATATTGCGCCTCAAATCTATTGGTCCAGAAATTATAAAGCAGCAAATTACTCTGTTTTATTAGATTGGTGGGGAAAAGAAGTTCAAACGTACGCCAAAGTCCATCCTGTTAATTTATATATTGGCATGGCCAATCATAAAGTTGGAAATGATTCTGATACTGCATGGAATAATAAGACAGAACTTATCAGCCAAGTAATCGCCAACAGAGCAAATAAAAATGCTCAAGGACAAATGCATTTTTCTCTAAGAAGTATTAACAATAACGCTCTTGGATATGCTTCTTATCTAAATCAGCAACTATACAATTATAAAGCTTTAACACCTACAATTTATTGGAAAGGCTCTGCAATCCCTTTACCTCCAACTGATGTTAAATTGAGCAAAGAGTCTTTCGGCATGAAGCTTATTATTACAGATGAAAATAGTACTCAACCAAGGAAATATGTAATATACCGATTTGATGGAACAAAAGAAGGATCATATGAAGATGTTAAAAATATAGTAGACGTGGTTTATAACACACAAGGTAATACTGTTTATGTAGATACTATTGCAAATAAAAGTAAAGTATACACATATGGTATAAAGTCTATATCTGCTACAGGTGTGGAAAGTAAAACTGCTTTTGTTGTAAAAGACGGAAATCCTCTTGGTAGAAAATAATCGATCTTTTTTATAAAAACCAATCTTAAACTTGAGGGATAAGAATCCATTTTGATCAATCTTTTTTCAAAATGGATTCTTTTTATTTATCGTAAGATGCTGGCTTGTGAAGAATTTTTGCTTTATTTTAAAGCAACACAATCGGGCGTGATTGTTGAATAACCTTCACTTTTCTTCTTCTACAAACGGGGCAGTTTAGTGAAAGAATAGATAGGAGGAAGAGTAATGACAAAAAATAAATTAAAAGGTTTAATTTCTTTAGGTTCTGTAATAACTGCAATTGGTTTTATATTGCTATTTTTTTCAGTGTTGATATTGGATTATCACTTGCTGAATATCGGATAGTTACACAAGGTGGGATGGACACTTCTCAATACCTAATTGTCATTGAAGGTTATACAAATAATTTCTTAGTTGCTGGAAGTATCCTTTTTGGGATTGGGATCTCCACCATCATTTTTGCTTATTACAAGATACTTAAAATCAACGAAATAGTAATAAATATTGTTTTTCTTGACAGGAAACGTGATAGATATAAACCATAGAATGAAAACTTATCTCTCCCAATTTTCTCCCAAAGTTGCCCAAACAAAAAATCTCCCATAGTTTTCACTATGAGAGAAATGCTTCAAAGCCGTGTGGCTGTATAATTAAATTAAAAAGCCGCGTATGCCGTAGTTATTATAGAAAGTTTTAAACCACCACTCCTCAAAGTGGGTGTTCGCAGAAGCTTTCCTGCTTATCCTCATGCACCTTAGTGTGAGGCCCGTCATTCCAACTCCAATAATAAAACTCCCTTTTACAGCTTAAAGGTTAAAACTTAATATTATACGAACAATGCAGCCTTTAAGGATATAATAAGGCATGTTAAACAAACATGCAAGTAAGATGGTTTGTACAAAAAAGTCAATGGGCGAGTGTCCCAATTCATGAATATCCAGAATGAAATATCTCCAAAAGCATTTAACAGATTCAAATATTTTTCACAAATACGAACGAAAAATACGAACATTCTTTACTTAATAGGGCTAAGTATGTAAAGATAGGAGAATATATAGGTTTACCTAGCAATAAAGTCTAAGGAGGAAGCAGAAATGGCAGCTTATCCAAATTGTCCAAAATGTAATTCTGAATACACATATGAGGACGGAACAAACTTTGTATGTCCAGAATGTGCGCATGAGTGGAGCACTGATGTCACGGAACAGGAGACAGATACGTTAATCGTAAAGGATGCTCATGGCAATCTACTTGCAGACGGTGATTCTGTTACAATTATTAAGGATTTAAAGGTTAAAGGCAGTTCTTCGACGCTAAAAATTGGGACAAAGGTGAAAAGCATTCGTCTCGTTGAAGGCGATCACAATATTGATTGTAAAATCGATGGCTTTGGTGCCATGAAATTAAAGTCAGAGTTCGTAAAAAAGGCATAATTACTAAAAAAAGAGTCGTGAAATGGGGCACTCCAACTAGGTTTGGAAGCTATTCAAAATCGACTCTTTTTTATTTTTATTTAGTAGGTGTCTAATCACCGACTGAATAAAAATAAAGCTTCCGGCGGATGTATGGCGCTGCTGTAACATGGCCGCAAAGCAACTATGGATGATTCAAGGTCTAGAGGGGATATCTAATTATGAATGGGTATAATTGGTGATAAAAGAAGTTGTCTTAGTTGTATTGAGACAACTTCTTTCTACTGGTGTAACATTATTTTGTAAACCTACGAAATAGAATTGCAAAAGCAGCACCGAATAGTGCAAAAATAGTATGTAAAATGGCTATGAAGCTAGCGCCAATTAACAGCGTACCAATTTCCGTTAAGGAGTAGTGGGTGACATAGAGTGAATTATTGATATTGTTAATAATAGCCCATACGAATACAGGTACCGAGCTGATGGCAAAAACAATCCAAATATTTTTGTAAAAGAAATAAGTAAGATAGCCGAAAATCGCGTAAGATATAGCAAAGCTTGTTTGATTGCCAAGTAAGGAAGAGTTAATAGCAAACATAAAGGATAGTACGATAAAAACAAGATGGAAAAGTGTTATCGTTCTTTTCATTAATAAATGATAGCCCAGTGATTGCTTTGAAGTAGCGAGCTGCTGACAATGCTCACAAGTAGTTAAATGTTGTTCGACAAATTCTACAGTAGTTGCTTGGAGCACCTGTTTTTTATACAAAGGTAATAAATCCTCTACAATTGAACAATTCTGTGACAAAAGCTTCCCTCCAATCGATCTCCTTCCATTATACGACTTTTTTGAGAAAATAAAAAAAGCCTTCCGTGAGTTAATTCGTTCGGAAAACTTACATGCACACTATTAATTTGATGTTAATACTTCATTGGTTAAAGCTTGAATATCAATATGTGTTTTTTCCTTCACAGCATCCTTTAGAATCTCAGTACGGAAATAGTGAACTGACGCTTCAAGAGGAATAGTTAAAATCTTGGAAAGGGCTGATTGATACATATGCACGAATTCTTTATCTGTGTTTCCACGTTTTAACTCAGCGAAGGCTTCGTAGAATTGGTCAAGCTTATCAGCAAATTCAAGTAGGCGACCCTCTATAGTTTTATCCTTACCTTCTTTCATACGCTCAAAGAAGACGGCCTGAAACTCTTGCGGAATCTCATCAATAATAAATTTCTCCATCATTTTTTCTTCCACGTGTGCAAGCATTTGTTTAAGCTCTGGGCTAGCATGTTTTACCGGTGTTTTAATATCGCCGATAAATACTTCAGCAAAGTCGTGGTTAATGGTTTTTTCATATAATGATTTCCAATTGATTGTAGCTCCGTTCATTTCTTCAAGTGTGGCGAAGAACATCGCATACTGCGATACCTTCCAAGAGTGAGCAGCCACATTGTGCTCTTCAAATTTGAAGCGACCAGGGCAACGAATAATACGCTCTAAATCGTTAAGGCTTGTAAAAAATTGATGAATTCCTATAAAAATCACTCCTTTTTGGTTTATATGTGCATGTTACTATAATCCATACCCTCTTTGTGCAAATTTCAAACAATTTAACAATGATTCATTTTGCGTTTACAAAGGATTCACAATTGACGCTAAAGCACGCCTATGTTGGTGCTATAATGAGGGGAACTGAATAAATAATGCCTCGGCATAATGTAAGTAACTGATACCCACATTTATCTCACCATATATATAGGTGGGAGACATTTGCCGTTTCACTTACGTTACATAAAACAATTGTAGCTGCCGCTTTGCTTTCGCTACAGAAAACATTTGTAGCTGTCGCTTCGCTTTCGCTACAGAAAACATTTGCTGAAAAAAGATAAAAAGGAGTTTGCACCATGATTTCGATTTATACACTTCTTCTTTACATACATATTTTAAGTGCCATTCTTTCGATTGGGCCTTTGTTCGTTGTTTTAACAATTGTTAAGAAAATGCGTACAGCATCTCATATTGAAATGTCACCATATATTGAGGCTTTTAAAGGAGCAATTACGATCGTCAAGCATTCGGGGCATGTTCTTGTTGCATCTGGTATTTTATTAATGTGGCATGCGGGTTATCATTGGAGTACCTCGTGGATTGTTCTAACATTTCTTGTGATGTTGGCCTCTATTGTTTTTTTAGCAAGAGCGTTCAAACCGACTTTACAGACATTTAATACACCCGCCTATGACCAGCGAAAATTTGCTTCATTGTTACATCGCAAAGCATGGATGTACATTTTATTATTGCTAGTTATGTTATGGCTAATGGTAGCAAAGCCTGTACTTTGGTAAGAAGCTGGCTCATTACCATAACGTGTCCGTTCCGACTGGGCGTTTGTAGCTGCAGGGTCTCGTCTGTGGCTCTTATCCGGAAAGGAACCCACCCAAACTCAATGCGCCACAACATTCTCAAAGATCATCTTTAATTTTGTTTTTCAACACTATGAAAATCCGCACCCTAAAGAGGAGTGCGGACTTTTTTCATTAATTGCTAAGCAAGCGTTTGAAATAACTTTTGCGAATAAATATAAAACTAACGAAGAACAGGGCAAAGAAGCATAAAGAGCTCATCATTGAAACTTGTAAAAATGCTGCTGAAACCATTGTTCGCATGGCAAATAATGTAGCGCATAACATCGTAATAGCTATCGTGAATGGTACAAATATAAGAATTGCCAATTCTTTAGAAACAACAGTGAATAACTCTTGTTTAGATAGCCCAAGTTTTCGTATACCCGCATACTTTTCTTTTTCCTGAAGAAGTGTCGTTTGTAAATAGAAGTAGAGTATGCTCATAGCTGCACTTAAGAAAATTAAGCTCAACATAGAGCCGATAAAGAACATAACACTTTTTATGAACATCTCTGCGTCATACAATTCGATTTTTGAAGTTACATAACGTTCCTCATATATATGTGGGAAATCCTCTATAATTTTTTTTGCTAAAGCTGTATGTGCCGTCCAATTGTCTAACTCAAATAAATAGGTTTTGTAGACAGGGTATTTGATGTTGTTATAAACTTCATCGGGCACAATAAAATACGTTTGTTGGAAACCTGTTGTTAATAGATTTTTTTCATTTACAGATACAAGCTTAAATTGCTTTAGATATTTGTCATCACTTACATTAGTAATGGGTAATGTTTTACGATTGCCAGCAACTGCTATAAATTCATTTGCACGTAAGCTAATCTTTTCATTGTGTAACAAGTTATAATCGGAAATTGACATATAGCCAATTCTACGTTCTTCATTCGATTTGAACTCAATAAAATAATTTTGTGAATCCACTGTGGATAATTGTTTTTCAATATTTTCAATATCAGCTTCTACTTTACTTGGACTAGCCTTAGGAGTGGCAATATACTGAAAACTGTATGGATAATTTGCCTCACTATCCTTTTCAACATTGTAGTAAGAACTAAATAAAATGCTTGTACATAAAAATACACCGCTTAATAAAATAGTGATTAAAAATAGCATATTTGCATGTGATTTCATTTTTGCATTCAGATTAGAAGCAAGTAGCATATTTGTTTGTTTCATATAGGCTGACGATCTCTCAAAAGCCTTTAGCAGGAAGCGCATCCCTTGTGAGATGATTAAATATATTGTACAAAGAACACTCACGAAAAAAGCTACATAGAAAAGACTACCGCCAATATCATAATCTGTATTTAAAAAATAACCTAAACCGATGGAAATCATAATGCTTAAGAATAATAAAAGATAATGTGGTTTTATCGATTTCTCGATGACAACATCACTTTTTAATAGTTGAATGGAAGCTTCTTTATTAATAAATCTTGTCATTACTTTTGAAATAACAATGAATAATACAAGGAATAAACCAATAGTTAACATGATTGCTTTAATAGGGACATACATACTGAAAGTTTCTGCATTTAAAACAACTTTGGCACCCATTAAGAAGAGAGGTGAAATGACAAGCCCAAGAATGACTGCTGTAATAATAGCCAATACACCGATAAGAATATTTTCACGAAAAACGAGCGTACGAATTTGTTTCATGGATGCACCAGTAATCATAAAAATACCTAGTGTTTTTGTTTTCTTCTTTAAAAAGGCCATGATGGAATAGGCAATATAAATAAACGAAAACAAATAGACGAGCAAACTTGCTAACATTAATGCAAGGCCGAGTGTTGAGTCGGGATCTAAATTTGTAAGACTTGGATGAAATACAATAACTGAAAATAGAAAGAAAATAATGATAGAGAACATACTGCTAAGGAAATACGAAACGTAAGTCCATTTATCACGTAAAATATTTTGAATAACGATATGATTAAAGCTCATGCTGTCCACCACCTAAAAAAGCAAGTGTGTCCATGATTTCCTGGTAAAATTGTTTGCGATTATGACCACGAAGAATTTCGTTATATAATTTACCATCCTTAATGAAAATAATACGATTTGCGAAACTTGCTACATAAGGATCATGTGTCACCATTAAAATGGAAGTTTTCAGTTCTGTATGAATAGAACTAAATAAGTTCATAACATCATTTACTGCTTTTGAATCGAGATTTCCTGTAGGCTCATCGGCCAACAATAAACTCGGTTCGTGAATAACCGCACGAGCAATAGCTACACGTTGTTTTTGCCCACCAGAAATTTCGTAAATTCGTTTTGCCAGAAGCTCTTCAATTCCGAGAAATTGAGATATTTGTTTAAGTTGATGCTGCATTTTATCGGCAGGTAAACTATCTAAAGTTAACGGTAATAAAATATTTTCTTTTACCGTTAATGTGTGTACAAGATTAAAATCTTGAAATACAAAACCTAATTCTGAACGACGAAACTTTGCAAGCTCTTCATCATCTAATGAATATGGATTTCTACCATTTATAAGAATTTCACCAACAGTAGGACGATCGATTGTTGATATGCTATTTAAAAATGTAGTTTTCCCACTTCCTGAAGGCCCCATAACGGCTACGAATTCGTTCTCACCGAGTTGGAAATCTATGCCATTCAATGCCTTATATGTGATTTCTCCGATATATTCTTTTTGCAGATTGGTCACTTGTAGGATTGATTTTCCCATCTTTGAACAACTCCCTTACTTCGATTGAATAGCTTAAGTATAAAGAAGGAGCAGCATTTTACCTATTTGGATAAATGACGTCAATATGACAAAGTTGTCATATTACGAACTTACAATCATGATTTTTTCACGCTATTTGAAAAATCTATGGAGAAGGTAGTGACGCACTCATGAGACTGTATAGTAAAGGGGTGTTCTAATTCGATTAAGATCTTTTTTACTAAATACAAGCCTATACCTGTTGCCTCACCGTTTGTTCTTCCCTTCACACCTGTATAAAATAACTCAAAGACACGTGAAATTTCACTCTCCGGAATCGTATCTCCATAATTTTGAATTCGTAAAGTAGCTTCGTCATAAATAATTTTAATAGAGCTTTCAAACTCTCCGTATTTAATGGCGTTATTGATAATTTGATAAAGCACAATTTTTAACCATTTTCGATCTGAATAAATAATGGTGTTTTCAACAAGCATCACTTTTGGAAAAACTTCTTTGGCAATGAAATAATCCTTTAAATCGTTCACAACTTCTTTAATAAGTTCTTTTAATGAGAGTGCTTCTATTTTTAAATCAGCCACAAGATTGGACGTGCGTTCATAGGTTAGTAGCTGATTAAGGGTAAACGTCAGCTTATCGCATTCTAGATTAATTGTTTGCAAATGCTCGGATGGGCTATTTGCGTTAGATTGGATAATCAGTTGAATAACTGACAATGGCGTTTTCATTTGATGGGCAAAATGTGAAAGAACAAGCTGTTGTTCTTTTCCTTGCATCTCTAAAGCTTGCTGCTGTGTTAAGTATAAATATTGCATTTGTCGTAGTTTTTCACTGTAGGCTTGCTCAATCATAGCCTGTGGTTCATACAGATGGAGGTCATCGCTTGTTAATGTGTTGTTCTGTAAATGAGCATAAAGTTTTTTTCTGCGATAATAACGTCCAATCAGCCAAATGGTAAATAGGAAGCTAACTAGAAAGATAAAATAAAAATAATGCGAAGATAAATCATCTAATGACTGAATGATCCAAGGTAATAATAGAAAGCTTACACAATAAAGAATGATGACACTTACATGATCTCGAAAGAACAGCTTCATTCTTCTGCCTCCACTAATTGATAACCAAGCCCACGAATTGTTTTAATTTCTAGTCTAGATTGGATAGCCTCGAATTTTTTACGTAATCGGCCAATATTAACAGATAAAGTGTTTTCTTCAACGAAGGATTCATCATCCCAAATAGCACTTAACAATTTTTGACGAGGAACAACATTAGGATAAGCTTCAAATAGTAATTTGCTAAGCTGCATTTCTTTTAACGTTAACAAGCTCTCGTGTTTCTCAGTGTAAAGTCGAACGGTATTTGAATTTAACGTTGTATTAGTAATGGATATTGAATTAGACTCGGAGGAAGCATATTCTCCGTATGTACGACGAATAAGCCCATTCACTTTTGCCATAAGCACATCTAGTGAAAAGGGCTTAGTGATAAAATCATCCGCACCATTTTCAATCCCATGCACTTGATCGATATCATTCACACGAGCAGATACAATGATAATCGGGCATTTGGATAGCTGACGGATTTTGCGCGACCAAAAGTACCCATCATAGGTTGGGAGATTAATATCCATTACAACAAGATGAGGCTGAATAGCTTGAAATTCCTCTACTATATGATTAAATTGTTGAACGGTATAACATTCAAATTGATATTTTGATAAATGCTCCACAATAATCTTTAAAATATTGGGATCATCTTCTATTATGTATATTTTGTACATAGTATCGACCTTTCTTTAATAACATACTATTAATGTACCCTAATTTTTAAAAATCCATAAATATAGCCCGTCACCATAACGTAGGGATGATTCCCGTTCCTACTGGACGCTTTGTAGCTGCCGCTTCGCTTTCGCTACAGAAAACATTTGTAGCTGCCGCTTCGCTTTCGCACAGAAAACATTTGTAGCTGCCGCTTCGCTTTCGCTACAGAAAACATTTGTAGCTGCCGCTTTGCTTTCGCACAGAGCAAAGCTTCCTGGGGGCGTCCGATGAGCCGCTTCACTTACTGCGCTTGCTCCAGGGTCTCATCTGTGAAGCTCATTCCTGAGTGGGCGCCCAGTCTTCACTCTAATCAACTTATCTACATAGTGTAATGCCCCTATTTTTGGAAACGTCTTAAAATATCTACATCATTATAATAATTGTAACTTGAAATTAAAGAGAAGAGCCACTAAAAACTCAATTGAGAAGGTGATGGCTCTGTTAATAGTAAGCAACTATTTTTCTTGAATTTGGAAGGTGACAGTTGTTCCTTCGTTTAATATGCTGTTAGTCGGTCAAGACGTAAATCTGTATTACGTACACCTAGATTAATCCCAACGCCATAACTTTGTGCCAAAGCATAATGGATAAGTGGTGCTTTCGAACTGGTCAGAAAGTATTGGGGAAGCTGTTTTCAGCTATAGGCTGCTTGTGGCAAGTGAGAGCCGTTTTCTCCGCTACAACCAACATATCAACAAAAACTTTTTATCGATTAATTATAAAGCAATATTTTCATAAAAATATGACTGAGTGAGTAGGGAGTGTTGGTATGGCGGCATTTTGAGGAGGCGAGTATCCTATTTCCTTTCTAGAGTGGAATGCACATTTTAATACATATTTTTGCAAATACTAAGTTCTTTTTAAGTTTTTTTTAAGAGGCGTGACGTATGATGAAGGAATAAAATCTCAATGGGAGAAATGATCTATTGTGGGTAAATTCAAGTTTAAGTTATCGTTTGTTATTGTTAGTATGACGGTAATGATAGTACTGGCGACTTCTAGTGTTAGTATTTGGAGTGGTTATCAAAATTTTAACGACATCCTTATGCAAAATAATATTGTCATGCAGGAAAATTACGTGAAGGAAGTTTCGAGAATCACGGAGAGCTACGTACAAGAGAAACTGAGGGAACCAAATCGAGATCAATCAATCGAACCTTATATGGTGCAAGTGGTTGAAAAGTTACTTGATGAAAGAGTGGTTTCTTTTAGCGCATTCATAAAAAGTATACTCATGCCTTTACTATTATGGTTAGTCGCAGTACTTGTATTAGCTGTATGGCTTGCTTTCAAAATTGCACGACCTTTAAAACAGCTTTTTATTAGTGTAGAGAGAGAAGAAGTACAGAAACTTGAAGAAATTAATGGCTGGTATTACGAAGCACATTCATTAAAAAAAGTAGTGCAAAACATGGTTATTAGTTCGAGAAACAGAATATTTGATTTAACTAACCAACTGAACTTAGACGCATTAACAGGAATCCCCAACCGTAGAAGAATGGATCAAATTTTAAATGAGTTAATTATTAATAAAGTGCCGCACTCAATAGTTTTAATAGATTTAGATGACTTTAAAAGTATAAATGATACTTATGGTCATACTGTAGGGGATGAAGTTTTAAAAGCTTTCGCGGGTCATATGCAGGAGAACATAGAGAGACAAGGAATGTGCTTTCGATATGGTGGAGAAGAGTTTTTGGTGATATTACCATCCACGACAATAGATGTAGCTTTAGAAATAGCGGAGAATTTACGCATTAAGCAGGCCATGTTAGATACTGCATGTGGAAGACCTGTAACGATGTCTGCTGGCATTACATCATTTACAGCTAATATTAAAACGGCTAATCAAATCATTACAATTGCTGATCAGGCACTATATAAGGCGAAGCAGTCAGGGAGGAATTGTATCTGTGTCGTTGAAGAATTGTCTGAAAAAACTATCAAATAAATCTCCAATAGAGGAACGAAGGCTAAAACTATCACGACCTGTGAACCAACTTTGTGTTGGTCTGAGACCCTAGAGCGAGCAATGCCAGCGAAGCGGCAGCTACAAATGTTTTCTGTGCGAAAGCGAAGCGGCAGCTACAAAAAACTGAAATCAACCCCATGCTAAAGTAGTAAGACGGCCGCTCTTCATTACTGGTGAAATGAATACATAGCTAAAAGGCATCGAGAGTAATCTTCTCGATGCCTTTTATAGATTTTCGACAGATATAGTGTTAAATAGCTCAGTCGTTTCTTGCTCTGGTAAAATATTGAGATCCGCTAACAAGGTACTCTTAAAAGTATTGTAAACCTTTATTGCACTTGCTCGATTATCGACTTCTAAATAGTGCTTTATTAGCTGTTGTACGGTTTTATCGGAATATGGATTATGTTCTATCGTTAAAAGTAAAATTTGCTCTCGTTTTTTAACATCATGTATTGCTGTATAATGGTCTACTAAATCATGAAGTAAAAGAGTAAATTTGTTGTTCATAAAATTTGCTTTACTAGTAATCCAGGGATAATCTAATGAGGCCATATATTCACCTTGGTAGCTTTGAATTAATGACTCAGCCATCTCTACATTAATCTTTCCAGTCTCTGCTTTAGCATTTAAAATATGCTCTAAGTCATGGACATCACATTGAAACGCCTCTAGTTGCAAAATATAGCAGCCATTTGTATACTGTATGACTTCTGAATAGCCCAATGCTGAAAGAGTAGTGCGTAGATAGGAAACTGTTGTATGAAGCTGTACCCTTGCCTTTTTAAATTCTGTATCTGCCCATAAAGCATCGATGATTGAATCGCGAG
This sequence comes from Lysinibacillus sp. CNPSo 3705, assembly GCF_028674935.1. Lineage (NCBI taxonomy): Bacteria > Bacillati > Bacillota > Bacilli > Caryophanales > Bacillaceae > Lysinibacillus > Lysinibacillus sp. CNPSo 3705. Next base: position 43,900 of record NZ_JAQZSD010000022.1, read on the forward strand.
GTACTTGGCTATTTAGGTTAGAAAAAAGATAGGCAAATAATTCTTTTGTTTTAAGCGTTCTCCAATGGACGGCTTTGTTATTGTGTAAAACAACGAATCCTCCAAAGCATTGTATTGTAAGCGCGGGTTTATTTCGTATTTGTATAGGAGTTGATTTATTTTCCAGGTGAAGGAGCTCTTGGATTCTGTTAATAGTTGTTTCTAGACGAGCCTTTGAAATAGGTTTTAGTAAATAGTCAATGGAGTATATTTCAAATGCTTGGACAGCATAGTCCCGATACGCAGTGACAAATACAATAAAAATATTCTTGTTCCATTCTTTTATTAGACGCGCAATCTCTAAACCGTTCAAGTTAGGCATTTCAACATCTAAAAATGCTACTTGAAAATCCAAGCTCGGTCCCTCTGCCAGCAAATCTTTTGTCGTTGTAAAAGATTTAATGATCTCTATTGAATTAAATTCCTTTAACTTTTTCTCCAAGTTTAAAAGAGCTAATGGCTCATCATCCATTACTATCACTCTAATCAAAAAAGGGCACCAACTTTCGAATATTAATTTTAACTTCTTTGGAGCAAATGTTTTCTGTAGCGAAAGCTACAATTATGACAAGGCATAATTGATAAGTAGTGAAGTAGGTTAAATTGAAATATCAATGACTAACCCTATATGTGGATGTATAGCTACTTGCTGCTATGGTTGATCTTTTAATAATTCGGTAGCAGCTGCAGTATTAAGATTGAGTGCATATTGCATAACACTCATTTGTAAAGTTTTTATTTTATTAACTTCCATCCAATATTCCCCTTTACCATATTATCGGATAAAAACACTAATTTTCCAATACGTAAAAATTGCAAATAGTGTTGCGATTTTCTTCGTAAAATTGTTCGTTTTACCAAAAATATATTCAATATTGTATATTTTTCCTCCTTTATAGTAATAATTCGTAATATCAGGTTCATTAGTCCTGAGTTATTAATTGCATTCTCTAGCATGTTTGCATAAAAGAGCCTAACTCTAGTGTGCTAGCAGCAGATTGCAACATATTAAAATACGGAGGTTTTTAAATATGAAAAAACAAGCTTTAGCTTTAGCTGTAACATTCATCTTGGGATTAGGTGTATGTGCCAGCCCATCCTTTGCTAAGGACACAATTTCTTTTAGGCCATTCGATATGTTATGGGGAGTCTCAAAAATTTACAATTTAACTTTAGGAGATTATGAGCCGCTGGATGAGACAGGCTCGACATGGTTTTATCCAGAGCAAAATTTAAATGTAGTTGAGCCAAAAATTGATAATTCGTTGAAAGATCAACATTTCGTTGAGGCCGGGGATACATTATTTACAATTGCTCGTATAAACGGAGTGTCAGTGCAAGAATTAAAGGAATGGAATAATCTCTCATCTGATTTAATTTATGTAGGTGAAACATTAGCTATTAAAGCATCCGCGGCAAAACCTAAAACTGCCGAAAACAAAACTAAAAAGGTAGCAACGACACCAAGTAAACAGAAAGTAACGACATCAAGCACAAACACAGTGAGTGCTCCAACGAATACGGGCAAAACGTTAACAATGCGAGCAACTGCCTATACAGCGTATTGTGAAGGGTGTTCAGGGGTGACAGCGAATGGCACAGATATCAGAGCGAATCCAAACTTAAAGGTAATTGCTGTAGATCCGCGTGTAATTCCTCTTGGTACAAGAGTTTGGGTTGAAGGTTACGGAGAAGCAATCGCAGCAGATACTGGCGGAGCGATAAAAGGTAATAAAATTGATGTATTTATTCCTACCGAGGGACAAGCTCGTCAGTGGGGCGTCAAACATGTAACTGTAAAAATTTTAAATTAATGTTAGTTATAGGGTATCTCTGAGATTGGAGATATCCTTTTATTTTGCATTGTTTTTAAGAATCAACATTGGTTAAAAGCCAAGTGTACAAAGTTTACTTTGTAACCAACAATTCACAAAATTCTCAGCGAAATTGCATAAGTGGAAGGAATGTTGGCAACCATCTGAAATAGAGGAGGTATTTTTATGAAAAAAATGAGCTTAATAATTATTTCTTTATTAGTATTTGTCGGTGGTTGTAGCTTCTTTGAAAAGAAGGAGCAAAAAGTGGCGGTTAACGCAAGTTCAGGACCAACTGCAACTGCGAAAGTAATTGGTAAAAATAATGAAAGCTATGGCAATGCCTATTTTGAGGAAGAGGATAATGGGGTTAAGGTGACACTCGCGCTATCAGGATTGCCACCTGGAACTCACGGTATTCATATCCATGCAGTTGGGAAGTGTGAACCGCCAACATTTGAATCAGCAGGTCCGCATTTTAATCCGACGCATAAAGAGCATGGGAAGCTTAATCCTAAGGGATACCATTTAGGGGATCTTCCGAATTTAGAAGTTGGAGAAGATGGTAAAGTAGATATGACCTTCTTAGCCGAAGGACAAACATTAGAAAAAAATGCGGCTAACTCATTGTTACGTGATGGAGGTACTACATTAATCATTCATGAATCTGAGGATGATTATAAAACAGATCCTTCCGGTAATTCTGGTGCTAGAATTGCTTGTGGCATTATTCAATAAGGAAAATGAATCGACTGTATCTGAAGCAAAACACTTTAGATACAGTATTTTTGTTTTGGGGATAAAAATCGACAATATTTTGGTTCATTAAAAAAGAATGTTAAGTATATAGGCCGGAACGGAAATCATCCCACATGATGATAAGTATTCCTCTTATAAAAGAAGAATTAAACAGTCATTTTGATCAAAAACATACATTTTTTATACATAGAGAAATCGGGAAAGTTTTCTTGAAAAAAGAATTTAATAGTTTAATGTAGATAAAAATAGTGTGAGGTAGTTATTGATGAACTCCGTGAATAATAGGTATTTAAGAAAAACAGTATAATTATAAAAGACTGAATTTACTATAAATAGATTGACATTATTATACTATGTTTGATAATTTTAAGTAGATTATTATTTTTAACCAAGGGGGAAGGTTACAGTGAAGAAAAAACAATTTAGGCTATTAATGCTATTAAGTGCCTTTGCGCTTTTGATTTTGGCTGCGTGTGGGTCTGATAGCGGAACAGGTTCAAAGGACTCGAATAAGGGCGAATCGGCATCATCTGAAAAGCCGAAATTTTTAAACTTATTAACAGGTGGAACACAAGGTACTTACTATGCACTAGGTGGAACGTTTGCTGATTTCATTTCTAAAGAAACAGGCATTAAAACAACTGCTGAAGTATCCCAAGCATCTGCTGCCAACATGACGGCTTTGCAAGATGGTAAAGGTGAGATTGCCTTTGTACAATCAGATATTGCTTACTACGCTACTGAAGGAAAATTTATGTTTGAAGGCAAAAAAATCGATTCAATTGCTGCTTTAGGTGCACTTTATCCAGAAACAGTACAATTAGTAACGACTGAAGCATCAGGCATTAAATCATACGCTGATTTAAAAGGGAAAAAGGTATCTGTAGGTGCGCCAGGTTCTGGTACTTACGCAAATGCTGAACAATTACTTGAAATTCATGGTTTAACAATGGATGATATCAAAGCGCAAAATCTTGATTTCGGTGAGTCTACTGACGGTCTACAATCAGGCCAAATTGATGCAGCGTTTATTACTGCAGGTACGCCAACTGGTGCTGTAGAGGCATTAAATGCAACAACTAAAGTGAATATTATCGGTATGGATGCTGGTAAAGCAGATGAGTTAATTGCTAAATACCCTTATTATGCAAAAGATACAGTAAAAGCTGGTACGTATGGGATTGCAAATGACACAGAAACAGTTTCGGTTCTTGCTATGCTAGCAGTGAAAAAAGATCTTCCGGAAGATGTTGTTTATTCGATGACGAAAGCTATTTATGATAATTCAGGTAAGATTTCCCATGCTAAAGGGGAGTTTATTAAAGCGAAGACAGGTTTAGATGGTATTAGTATTGATGTTCATCCAGGTGCTCGAAAATACTTTGATGAAAGGAAATAACAGAACATTTGGGTTTGAATTTTATCAAACTCTAGCTTAAAGCAAGTGAAAAGTTATTTTCTTAATACGAAGAGGCTCGGATTGCGTAAAGCTTCGAGTCTCTTTTCTTCCGTTAAGTATAAGCTGTGAGTAATAGCGAATTCAAACACCTGTATCTGTCGCTACGCTTTCGGTACAAAAGACATTCGCTAAATAAAAGGAACTCAGTCTAAGAACGCCACGTTCTGTGGCAATTTATCTGTGCGAAAGCGAAGCGACAGCAACAATGACTGAGTGACCAACATAAATGCTGCTGACGCTGCGTTAGCACTACGCTTTCGCGCAAAAAACATTTGTTGGTCTAAAGCCTCCGGCGACAATCACTGAATTATGCCAGGGCATAATTGATGTGGGGGAACAGTTGCAGTGCGAAAGAGAACAATCATAATTGTTTTAGCTTTTTTATGTATTTGCTTTAGTCTAGTCATTTTTCTGCCTCTTCAAAAGGTATTCGCATTTACGGAAACACGTATAAATGATCCGATAATGCATTATATACCACTGACAACTGAGGATACATTTGAAATTAGATATACTCACTCTATCCATAAAACGGATGTACTCGAACATTATAAATGCATAGACGGAACACGTATTCAAATGTTAGGGATGGAGTATGAAAGTTTAGCAATCGGCATGCCAAGCTATGCAGAAAAAAACCAAACATTAACAGAACGCAATGGTAAATATTTTTTGCAGTTTGACAATGAAGTCATTGAAAATTTTACGATTTATATTGCCGATTTGGATTTAGACCTTGTATTAGATTACGAGAATTATGAATACGATTTAAAAAAAGACTTACAAAGGGGAAAATCCTATTTATTTGAGGTGAAGCGATTATCGCTTTATGAACAATGGAAGGGAGTAGGGATGAAATGACGACACAGCATACATCAAACGACGAAGTAAAAAAAGAAGAATTCGAACAAATATCAGCTGAAGAGCAACAAGCGATACTTGAGAAATATGATATTGAATCCAATGTCCGAACGATATCGGGCATTATGAAGCATGTCATTTTCTTTGGATTACTAGCGTTTTCATTGTTCCAGCTTTACACGGCAATTAAAGGCCAATTTCCAGCGCAAATTCAGCGTACGATACATTTAGGTTTTGGTTTGACCTTAATTTTCTTGCTATTCCCTGCTCGAAAAAAAGCAGCAAAGAATAAAATAGCGTGGTTCGATTATATTTTAGCGGTATTATCCATTGTTGTAGGTTCATATTGGACAATGAATTATACAGAGCTTGTTAATAGTAACGGTACTATTTCGCAAACAGATTTTATTGTAGGTCTTATAGCTGTTGTGTTGGTGCTTGAAGCAGCCCGTCGTGCAGTAGGTATACCGATTACTATCATTGCTATATGTTTCTTAATATATGCCTATTTCGGACCGTATTTCCCAGATTTTATGGCACATAGAGGTCAAGATATTGAGAGTATTGTTAATCTCATGTATTTTACGACAGATGGGATATTTGGAACACCAATTAGTGTTTCAGCCACATTTATTTTTGTGTTTTTGCTTTTTGGGGCATTCCTTGTCAAAACAGGTGTTGGCCAATACTTTAATGATTTAGCGGTATCTCTTGCAGGTAAATTAATTGGTGGTCCTGCAAAAGTGGCGGTTTTTTCTAGTGCACTTCAAGGTACGATTTCAGGAAGCTCTGTAGCGAATGTTGTAACATCTGGATCATATACGATTCCAATGATGAAAAAGCTTGGGTACCGTAAGGAGTTCGCAGGTGCGGTTGAGGCAGCGGCATCTACGGGTGGGCAGTTAATGCCTCCAATTATGGGTGCGGCAGCGTTTTTAATGGTTGAATTTATCGGTCGTGGAATAACGTATTGGGATATTGCAAAGGCTGCGGCGATACCTGCATTGCTTTATTTTACAGGCATTTGGATTATGACTCACTTCGAAGCGAAACGTGTAGGTTTAAAAGGTTTACGTGATGATCAAATGCCAAATCGTCGAGAGGTATTTAAAAAAATTTACCTTCTATTACCGATAATCTCTATCATTGTTTTAATGTTAACAGGTACACCAGTCATGCATGCAGCGCTTTATGGTATTCTTATTTCTATTGGCGTTGCTATGTTTAATAAGGAAACACGTTTAAAACCAATGGATATTATTGATGCATTAGTTGAAGGGGCTCGTACAGCACTTGGTGTTGTAGCGGCAACAGCTTGTGCGGGTATTATCGTAGGTGTTGTTGTGAAAACAGGTCTAGGCTTAAGTTTAGCTAATAGTTTAGTAGAATTAGCTGGTGGTAGTATTATTTTAACGCTAATTTTTGTGATGATTGCTTCCTTAATTCTTGGGATGGGAGCTCCGACAACAGCGAACTATGTAATCACATCAACAATTGCTGCTCCTGCGATCGTAGCATTATTATCACCGAATACACCACAGGAATTAGTACCAGTAGTTGTGTTATTATCGGCACACTTCTTTGTATTTTACTTTGGTATTATTGCTGATATAACCCCGCCTGTTGCACTTGCAGCATTTGCGGCTTCGGGAATCTCTGGTGGAGATCCGATTAAAACAGGTGTAAACTCAGCGAAGCTTGCGATTGCAGCATTTATTATTCCGTATATGATTGTATTTTCACCGGCATTACTAATGATTGATACAACTATACCTGAAATTATATGGGTAGTAATCACGGCCATTACAGGAATGGTAGCGATAGGTGCGGGAGTAATCGGTTTCTGGTATCGCAAATTGCATTGGTTTGAACGCATTATTGCCATTGCAGCTGGTTTATTACTGATCTATCCAGAAAAGTTCTCGGATTGGGCTGGTTTGGCAATCTTTATTGTTATGTTTGTTATTCAATATGTAACGCAACAAAAAGATAACGGTGATGGCGATCAAAAAAGTAAAACGAGCGCTATAGCTTAAGGAATAGGTAAAAAGGGCTTACTCATTTTCTAGGTTAGTAAATGCTTTGCATGTTTACGGGGTAATGGAAGCGTGCGAAGTATATAGAACACTTGTTTTATAAGTTTTACCATGAAGGGAGATGTATCGTAATGATACATCTCTTTTTCTCATTAACGCCGAATTTTAATCTAAAAAGTAGATGGTTTTTATACTTTTTATGCATAAGGAGCATCGTTTATTGTTTTTTTACAAAGGTCATTGTATAATTCTTTTATCAGAAAATTCAATTAAATAAAAAGGAGAGATGATTAAATGAAAAATTTGTTTAACTCAAAATTTGAAACATATTTAATGGATCAGGAATTGGAGCTTAATATGGAAGAGGAAAAAAATGAGGAGCAACTATCGATAGTGCATTATGATGAATATCCAGAAGGCTTTTTTACAAGTTTATAATAAATATTTGTAGGACTGTGCTAAAGGTAGAAATACTTTTAACACGGTCCTTCGCTTTTTTCAGAAAAATTGAAGCGACCCCTTGGAGATCAGCAATAGCGGAGCGAAGGCTAAAACCATCCCGTCCTGTGATAGCCTTGGCCAACATCGTGTTTGCCCAAGACGTGCAGCGAAGCACCCAGTCGGAACGGAGATTAACCTACATGTTATGGTCAGTGTCCTCTTTTTTTTACGAAATAGTTTCCTGTATAATGGGAAACAAAAATGCGTATAGAGGTGTAGTTATGTCAAATGCTGTAATGTTAGAAGAGAAAATTTATCAATGGTTTGATCATTTTCATAAATACCCTGAAGTGAGTTGGAAGGAATTTGAAACTACTAAAAAAATAGCGTCGATTTTAGATGAGTTAAACGTATCCTATCGGTTGTTAGGGGATGTTCCAGGACTTATTGCAGAAATTGGTACAGGTGATGAAATTGTTGCTGTACGTGCAGATATAGATGCTTTGTGGCAAGAAGTGGATGGGAAATGGCGAGCGAACCATTCGTGTGGGCATGATGCAAATATCACGATGGTACTTGGTGCTTTATTACTGTTAAAAGATCGATCATTGCAACATCGCGTTCGTTTTATTTTCCAGCCTGCTGAAGAACTTGGGAATGGAGCTTGTGCAGCCTTTGAACGCGGAGCTGTTGAGGACGTATCGCATTTATTTGGTGTTCATTTAAGACCCATTGAAGAGCTACCACTTGGCAAGGTGTCACCCGCTATCCATCATGGTGCGGCATATTTTTTAGAAGGAACAATACGAGGTACTGATGCTCATGGTGCTAGACCTCATCAAGGTAAAAATGCAATCGATGTTATTATGGCCGTACAACAAATGCTCAATAGCATACATTTATCACCTTTCGAGCCACATTCGGCAAAGTTAACGAAAATTGTTGCAGATGGTGGTAGTACGAATATTATTCCAGGTACTGCTAGCTTCTCTATGGATATTCGCGCGCAACGTAATAACCAACTAGAATTGCTTCGTAGTCGTATTGAGTTTGGCTTAACATCAATCAAGCAGCAGTTTGAGATTGATATGGAGTGGGAATGGTTAGATTTCACACCTGGCGCAGAGGTTTCTTCAGTTGCTGCACGTATGGCTAAAGACGCGATTATTGAAACGCTTGGAGAAACGCATCTAGCTGGGGAAATAACAACACCTGGAAGTGACGATTTCCATTTTTATACAGTTAAAAAACCTGTATTAAAAGCAACAATGATTGGGATTGGTGCCGACCTAACTCCAGGTTTACATCATCCAAAAATGACTTTTGAACGCAATGCACTAATTGATGCTGCAAAGGTACTTGCTTGTGTGCTAGAAAAAAAACCTGAATATGAATAACGATAGCGAGAGGGAGCTATATCAAATGTGCAAAATTCTTTTGATATAGTTCCTTTTTCTTTTCTTTTTTTGTAGAAATGTATGAATATTTTGTATTGTCTCAAATGGCTATTTGAAAGCGTTTTAATGCGCAAAAATAGTCGAAATTGCTAGAGAAGCATAAAATTTTTGCGTTGACTTTTAATTTTTTGAATATTACGCTAAAAAAGCGTAAAAATTATTTGCGCCTTTGACAATCGAGATTAACAATTAGTGCAAAAAAGGGGATGGATTCATGAAAAAAGAGATTAATGCGGGTTGGGCACTTCTGACTTTTGCAATAATGATTATAGCTATGCTAGTTACAGTAGTTGTGTTAAAGCAAAGTCCTCACGTACCACTTATTATTGGAACAACTGTAGCAGCCATTGTCGCTATATTGCATGGATTTAAGTGGATAGAAATTGAGGAAATGATGTATAAGGGGATACGTCTAGCTTTACCAGCCATTGTTATTATTATTTTAGTAGGTTTGACAATTGGCGCATGGATTGGCGGCGGTGTTGTCGCAACAATGATTTATTTTGGTTTAAAATTAATTTCTCCAGCTTGGTTTTTAGTAACAATCATGCTGTTATGTGCCATTGTTTCACTGGCGATTGGTAGCTCATGGTCGACGATGGCGACAATCGGTGTTGCTGGTATGGGTATCGGTTTAAGTATGGGAATCCCTGCAGCAATGATTGCTGGAGCTGTTATTTCAGGCGCGTACTTTGGTGATAAGATGTCACCGTTGTCGGATACTACTAACCTCGCAGCAGGTTTAACAGGTACCGACTTATTTGATCATATTAAGCACATGCTTTATACAACAATTCCAGCTCTAGTCATTGCCATTGTTGTATTTGGTATCATGGGAAGAAGCTTCGCAGATATCTCAATGAAATCCGAAAGCATTTTAACAACATTAAAAGTAATGGAGGAAAGCTTTGTTATTTCTCCTTGGTTATTGCTTGTACCAGTTGGTGTAATTGTATTGGTAGCGAAAAAAGTACCTGCAATTCCAGCTTTAATTATCGGAATAATCTCAGGATTCTTACTACAAATCTTCGTACAAGGCGGCACACCTACAATGGCTGTACATGCTTTACAAGAAGGATTTGTGATTTCAACTGGCAATGACATGGTGGACAATCTATTTAACCGTGGTGGCTTAGATTCGATGATGAATACGGTTTCAATGACAATTGTGGCTATGACATTCGGTGGGGTGTTAGAATATTCCGGCATGTTAAAAGCTCTTATGAATGTCATTATGAAATTTGCTAAATCAACAGGAAGCTTAGTTGCTTCAACGATTGCTGCATGTATTACAACAAATGCTACATGTTCTGAGCAGTATATTTCAATTGTTGTTCCGTCACGTATGTTTGCAAATGTGTATAGAGAGCGTGGCTTGCATTCGAAAAACTTATCTCGTGCGTTAGAAGATGGGGGCACACTAACTTCTGTATTTTTCCCATGGAATACTTGTGGAGTCTTTATTTTAGCAACGTTAGGGGTAGGCGCCATGGAATATGCACCATATGCAATTATTAATTTCCTCGTACCTATTATTTCTATTTTTTATGCCTATATCGGATTTGCAATTGTTAAGCTGACACCGGAAGAAATGGAAGCAGCAGAGAAGCGCAAAAAAGAGGAAGAACTAAATAATACTGATATGGTCATGGCTGACTAAATCTCTTCGGATAGGAATGAAAGTCTCGCGGATGCAAAGGCATCTGCGAGAGCTTTTCAGTTAAATTCCTTTTCAGCGGGAAGCAATATGCCTCGGCATCATTGCTCTTAATAGGTTGCAAAATTCAATTCATATATAGTGCGAGGGCGACCTTGTTGATGTGTCATTTCTTCACCAACAACTTTTGCATAACCGTTATCCACTAATTTTTTAATTATGCGCTCTGTTGTGCGACGAGTAACCTGTAAGTATTCAGAAAGATTATGGGATGTAAATTGCGCTGATTGTCGCTCTCGGCTAAAGTGAATGATCTTGGATATATTTAACGGACTTAAGCTTGTTTGCTTTGCCATTTGTAAAATGTAAGGATCATCTGTTTTTAAAGCTAGTTTTACTTCCGATTTTGGAAATGGACCTAGCAAATTTTTATGTTCATCTAGTATATAAATTTCACAAGGTTTAGCAAATGTTAAAGCATTTTTAGCATTTTGGTTAGCTTCAACTATTGAATGACCATACCCAAAAGCTAGTTTAAATGGCTGATCGGTTTGATGGTACAAGTTTTGTAAGGTCTCTTTTTCGAGTGCCTTTTGCAAATGCCCAGCTGTCGTATATAGCTCAAAAGAGTAAGGTGAAATTTCTTTATAAGTTGCATGTGTAGTAGCGGCGATGTGCGTTAACATATCATGTTCTATAGGTTTATTTTCAAGAGCTTCTAAAAGTCCAACTACAGCTTTGACAGATTCGGATTTTAGAAGAAGTGATTGGGATTTCGTTTCCTCTAAGCATTGTACAATGGAATTAGTTGCATCTAACATGCGCATTGCAGGTATTTGAAGAGCTTGTAATTCATCGAACACATTATGGATACTTGTTATGACAAAATCAATGCTGTTAGCCTCCCATAAAGCTATATGATGCTGCAATATAGAGTGGGTGGGTTTCGTGATAGAAATAGGTTGGATATATGGTTTTGAACCACGATACTCTATTTCTGTTAGAACATTTTCTACAATAGCGGGATTCATAACATCAATGGAAATTCTATTTAAAGGTACTGCATGATTGGCTATTAGCGATAATAAAGTAGTAGAAATTGCCGTCTCATCTTGTTTAATATAATTCCAAGGTATTGGCAGTTCTGACAGTGCAGGTCGGGCATGTAAATAGGGGAGTGTTCCCCCGAATAAAAGGGCATCACATGGCTTCATTTCCTTTAACAAAACGGGTGCTTCTGTAGGTTGCTTGTAAAGGTAAAAATCTATTTGAATATTCTCTATGTTTTGTGCGATACTGTTTATACGCTTCATAAATGCTTTAGAGCAGATAACCGCTATTTTAGTAGACATAGGCAACGTTCCTTTTCTATTCTATATTTTTTCAACAATTAGCGACGTATTAGCGACAACTAAATTATATAGGAGATTGATCAAAATGAAAATCCAACAAGTAGAAATTTTTGCAATTCATTTACCACTTATTGATCCATTTATTATCAGCTATGCTACATATGATACAATGCCTTCTATTATTTTGAAGGTGACGACAGACACAGGAATTGTGGGCTACGGTGAAGCAGTACCAGATGAGCACGTAACAGGGGAGACGTGGGAGAGCACATATGCTGTATTAAAGAACCAGCTTGCCCCTGCAATCATCGGAGAAGACCCAATGGCCTTTGAAAAACTTCACGATAAATTGAATAAAGTCGTGAAGGATGTACCAGCAGCGAAGGCAGCAATTGACATTGCTTGTTTCGATATTGCAGGGAAAGCGTTACAAGTCCCAGTGTATCAACTACTAGGTGGGCGTTATCATGAGAAATTCCCGATTACACATGTACTGAGCATTGGAACACCTGAAGCGATGGCAGAAGAGGCGGTTAATCGTGTAGAGATGGGCTATCGATCTTTTAAAATGAAGGTAGGAACAGAGGTAGGCCGTGATGTTGCTCGAATTAAAGCGGTGCGTGAACGTATTGGTGAAGATATCGCCATTCGAGTAGATGTAAACCAAGGATGGGGCAATGCGTCAACTACTTTACAAGGTTTACGTGCATTAAAGGATCTAAATATCGATTGGCTAGAGCAGCCAGTAGATAGTGAAGATATTGATGGTATGGTAGAAGTGAAGTCGAAAACAGATGTACCATTAATGATTGATGAAGGGCTTCGCGGTGTACGTGAAATGCGTGAAATTATTGCAAAGCGTGCTGCAGATAAAGTCAATATTAAATTAATGAAGTGCGGTGGAATTTATCCTGCGATGAAACTAGCAGTGATGGCTGAAATGGCAGGCATTGAATGTCAAATCGGTTCAATGGTAGAATCATCGGTTGGTTCAGCAGCAGGTTTCCATGTAGCATTCTCTAAAAAAATAATGACAAGTGTAGAATTAACAGGTCCATTAAAATTCTCTAAGGATGTTGGAAACTTACACTATGATGTGCCATTTATTTGTTTAAATGAAAAACCAGGATTAAGTGTAGACGTAGATGAAGAAATCCTTCAAGAATTATGTAAGTTCTCAACAATTGTAACAGCCTAAGGAGGCGGCGGAATGGAAAAAATTTACGAAGGCATGCTTGGAGAAACGCCGTTTTTTGTGACAACATTAAATCTTCAGCATTTGCAAGAGATTGAAAACTTACAGCTTGTAGTTTATCAATCATTAGCGGACCAAAGTGTTTTACAACCACTGAGCACTGAGGAATTTGACTATATTTTAAGCGGCAATGGCATGATGATAGGTGCTTACGTAGGAGATGAGTTAATTGCCTTTCGTGCATTATTGAATCCACCTGTTGATGCCGAACATCTTGGCTATGATTGTGGAATTGCCGAGGATGAATTTCATAAAGTTTTATATCAAGAAATATCGAATGTCTCACCAACATATCGTGGCTATGGATTACAAAAAACATTAGCCCAAATTGTTATGGGACATATCGATTTAGAAAAATATGATTATGTATGCTCAACAGTAAAGCCATATAATATCCCTAGCTTGAAAGATAAATTTTCTCAAGGATTAGTCGTAAAGGGATTAAAGATTAAGTATGTAGATAAGCTACGCTATATTTTTTATAAAGATTTGCGTCAAGAGCTACCGACTTTTACAGAAAAGAAGTCGATATCGATGGGAGATACAGTTAGTCAGCAACAGCTTTTGAAGCAGGGGTATATAGGTACTTCTATGTATGAGGAACAAAATGATTGGTTTGTCGTTTATGAAAAATAAATTCCAACAAAAAGCCTTACCTTATACTTATTGTAAGAGGTAAGGCTTTTTGTTTAGGAGATTTTTATTTCATCGGGCAAAAGCCACAAGCCATTAAACCAGGTATGTCTTTAGAAAAACAGCATGATTTTCGTACGGGAACGTTCACTAAATTAGTGGGGCTTTGACCTCCTGTATATTGTGCCCACCAAGATTTGTTGGAGAAGCGAGCCCATGTTTTAGGGTCCTCTAAAGCTTCAATATCCTCCATCGCTTGATCAGCTAGACCAGGATTAGAAAGCAATACATGATAGTGCCAAAGTAGATATCCAAAGAAATTCTCCCAAATAGTAAGAGGGGAAATAGATGTTACTTTACGGAGCTGTTGAACGATAACATGCCCATCATATAGAATGTTCTCAATAACAGTTTGACGTTCTTCCTCCTCGACATAGCGCCAATCGTTAGGGTTAACAAACATTGCGACTGTAAAACTGTCGAATTCTTTTGCTGCATCAAAGCGAAGCTCGATAGGTTTTCCATTCCATACCTCGTCATAGGCAGCAAGCATGTAAAGTTGCATAGCGAAAAACATACCGTAGCGGCGTGCAAAGTGCGAAATAGCGGCTGTTTCTGTTGCTGCCTCCGTTATGCCCATCATAAGGTTTAAAAAGTCAGGATGGTAAAAGTCCTTATGTATATCAGCTAATGTAAATAATGTCCGCTTTGGTTCTGTTGTATAAATGCTATAGGAATTCAATTGTCGAACTTGATCCATCGTTAATGCTGGCATTGTCATCACCTTTTCTTTCAATCTTCTGCTACTTCAATTATAAATTAATCATTTTTGCTTCACAAATGGTATGCAATATAGTAAAATGCATTAAACATATCTGGAAGGTTGGTTTTGAAATGTCACAACCCCATGCAATTCCAATGCCCCTCGTTCGACTCAATCAATGGACGATTTTATTAAGTGTCATTCTAACGTGGGGCACGGGGGTCGTTTGGATTTTAGCAATTCCGTTAGTAGCAAATTTACTTGGTGTTTTATGCAATTACAATCCTATTATTCGGGTAGGGAAGCTGTTTCTAAAAAATGCGCTATCTACATATATACCAGAGGATGCGCAACAGCAAAAATTTAATTCTAGTATTGCTAGCTTTTGTTTAGCAGGAGGGATTTTAGGTTACTTGCTTAAATGGCAGGTGGTTGGCTATCTCTTTACGGGAATGGTCGCTATAGCTTCATCGCTAGCAATTGCAGGCTTTTGTATAGGTTGTTTCTTTCATTTTCAGCTAAAGCAATGGCAATATCGTCGCTCGCTGAAGAAGGTATAAAAAAACTTAAAAAATTTTTTAGATTAATGTTGACTTTGTAATTGATAATGATTATCATTATCGTATAAAGATTATTCCTCCTCTACAATACAGTGTAGAGAGGATGAACTTTAGCTACTTTTCTCCAGAAGTTTGCTAGTTCATGATAACGCTCCTAAAACCCCCCTCATTTTTTGGGAACGTAAAATCTCTAGACGACTCACTCCATTGTGATTGAGTCGTCTTTTTTTTGATTGAAACGGCAATTGTTCCGATAAAACGGCATAATATTCCGATAAAATGATAATATGTTCCGATAAATCTTCAAAGCGTTCCGATAAAAATGAAATCCTTATCATAACGTGTGGTTGATTTCTGTTCCGGCTAGGCGCCGCTTCACTCGTATTGCTCGCTCCAAGGTCTCATCTGTGACGCTGATCCTACAAAATGATTATACCAAAAATTACAATTTAATATATAATATACCTTAACGAGAAGGGGTGTTTATTTTATGTTTTCTATTAGAAACTTCGAAGGTAATGAAAAAGAGTTTGAGTTCTTTCTAGATATGTTATATGAATCTATTCATATTCCTGAGAATAAACCATCAAAAGAAGTTTTACTAAACTCGCCTGGCATAAGAACATATCATGAAGGTTGGGGGAGAAAGGGAGATAAAGTGTTGATTGCCTTTGACATTTACTAATGCATAAAATAATTCAACAAGCAAAGGATGCAGGATACAATACCATTTCACTTAGTGTAGACCTCGAAAATGACACGGCCATTAATATGTATCAAAAACTAGGTTTTAAAGATTATGAAGTAGTAGGGACATCTAAAACAATGATTTACAAATTATAGTGCTTTCTAGAATAAAAAATGTACAATACTAAAAGTAAATTAAGTAATGTACATTTTTCATATTACTGAGTAGGGCTGCTGCTATGAACAGCGCTTTTTTTCCCTAGTATCATCGTATAGTAGCTATGTAGCAGCATGCCAACAATGATGACACCTAAGCCTGCGAGTGCAATTGGATTTGGGAATGCAATGTCGAGCAATAATACTTCACCAATAATGACAAAGAGTATTTCTGTGGATTGTGTTGCTTCGACTGCTGCAAGCTTTCCTTGGTGATCGCGAACACGGTCCGTTGCAATGAAAAATAATGTTGTGGCGATGACACCAGAGCTTATACCAACAAGCAACGATTGCATCACTTGGTTGATGGAAGGTAGCCCAACCGTTGCTAATGCATAGATAGCTAGCATAATCCATGCAGGCATCGAGGCGATGGTCATGCCGAGAACTCGTTGATATGTATCGATGCGTCCGCCACAGATTTCCATCATTTTGCGATTACCAAGAGGGTAGGCAAATGCAGCGATGACAACAGGTAAAATACCAAGCATTAAACTTTTAAACGGAACAGATTGTGCTTGTGGTAGTTGGATAAGTAAAATGCCAACTAAAATGACACATGAAATTAGTAATGAAATAAGCGGTATTTTTTGACGTACTGTTTTCTCAGCTACTATTGAAACAAATAGGGGAGCTAGTAATACGCCAGCGACAATTGTCAATTGCCATGTTCCAGAAACGAGCCAACCTGGACCGAACGCTGCTGCAAATGTCAGTGGTGCATAGAATAAGACGAATCCAATAAAGCTCCAAAGTAGCCAAGCGACAGGCTGTGCCTTCATTTCACCTGATAGTTTGGAAAAACCTTTTCGATAGAAGACGATCACAAGTAAAAACGGAAGCATGAAGAAATACCGCAAAGATGCACTCCAAAGCCAGCTACCACCTTGCATTTCCATTGCATGATTTAATATAAATGTAACAGCAAAAAAAAGTGAGGCTAAAATGCCTAATGCAATTTCTTTCATTAAAATCACCTCAAAGCCCTTTATGTAATTTGAAAATTCAGTTATTGATTTTTAAAAAATTATGAAGAAGGGGTAGACCCTTCTTCATAATTATTTTCCTTGTTGTTCAAAGAGCTGTACGATTTCAATAATCACTTGTGTAGCTTTCTCCATCGTTTCACCAGATACATATTCGAATTTACCGTGCATATTTTCGCCACCCGCAAAAATGTTTGGTGTTGGTAAGCCCATGTAAGAAAGCTGTGAACCATCAGTACCGCCACGGATTGGTAATGTAATTGGCGTAATATCTAACTTTTCCATCGCTGCGCGTGCAATGTCAACGATTTCTTTTACAGGCTCAATTTTTTCGCCCATATTATAGTATTGATCTTCCATTGTAATGCTTAAAGCATCCTCGCCATATTGGGCTTTAATTTTTGCCGCCGCATCAAGCATTAATTGTTTTTTCGCTTCAAACTTTTGACGGTCATGGTCACGGACGATATATGAGAGCTCAGTATGCTCGATCGCACCGTTAAAGCCCATTAAGTGAATAAAGCCTTCATAACCATCCGTTTTTTCCGGTACTTCATCAGTAGGCATTTCATTTTGGAAAGCGATCGCCATGGTGATGGCATTGACCATTTTATTTTTCGCAGACCCAGGGTGTACACTCGTACCTTTTGTCACAACCTTTACGCCTGCAGCATTAAAGCTTTCGTATTGTAGCTCGCCAAGTGGTCCGCCATCCATTGTATAAGCATAGTCGGCTCCAAATGCAGCCACATCGAATTTATGAGGACCACGGCCAATTTCTTCGTCAGGTGTAAACGCTACACGCAATTTACCATGTTTAATGGAAGGATTATTTATTAGGTATTCCATAGCCGTCATAATTTCTGCGATACCAGCTTTATCGTCAGCACCTAATAATGTAGTACCATCCGTTGTAATTAACGTTTGACCTACATAATTTTTAAGCTCAGGGAAATCTGTTGGCGACATCACTAGATTTTCATTGAGCTGGATCGTTCCACCGTCATAGTTGTCAATGCGCTGTGGTTTAACGTTTGTGCCAGTAAAATCTGTTGTAGTGTCCACATGTGCTAAAAAGCCAATAGTAGGTACTGTTTTATCTGTATTTGCTTCGAGTGTTGCAAATAAATAACCATTTTCATCTAATGTAATGTCAGTTAAGCCTATTGCAGCAAGTTCATCTTTTAGTACATGCAATAAGTCAAATTGTTTTTGTGTTGAAGGA
Source organism: Lysinibacillus sp. CNPSo 3705 (assembly GCF_028674935.1). Lineage (NCBI taxonomy): Bacteria > Bacillati > Bacillota > Bacilli > Caryophanales > Bacillaceae > Lysinibacillus > Lysinibacillus sp. CNPSo 3705. The sequence goes on from NZ_JAQZSD010000022.1 coordinate 62,100, forward strand.
GTTGTTTCGCTTGTGAAATCAGATTGTGTATCAATTTTTGCATAACGAATTAAACGCTCGATTACTTGTTCTTTCATAAGTATGGCCTCCTAATGTGTATGTTTAACTTCTTTCAGCGGGCGCGCAAACATCCACTGAAATAGAGGAACTCAGTCTAAGACCGCCACGTCCTGTGGCAATTATCTGTGCGAAAGCAAAGCAACTACAACACCAACAACACACAACTGAGTGACCAACATCGTGTTGGCCTAAAGCCTCCGGACATAATTATCCAAGTCATAATTGTTATTATTGTAACACTTTACTTCGGATTTCGGAATATTGAGAAATGCTTAAGGCAATTAGTATTTGGGCACTGTAATATGTCAGCATAATAATCTCATGTGAACATGGTAAAGGCATAACAAATTTATTAATAGCTAAATAGGAATCTGATGAAATAAAGAGCAGAGCGCCAATCGTTGCAAATGTAGAGCCTGTTCGAATGGCAGTCCAACCCATCGTTAATATGACGGAAATATAGGCAATTACAGCGATACCAAGCACGACTTCTCCTGATGAAAATACAGTACCTGCAATCCACACAGCCATACTTGCTCCGTAAACGAGTAAGACAATCTTCGCCCAAGCCGGTACTTGTCGTTCATTCGTAGAAAAAAAGGCTAGGATATAAAAAATATGCCCGATTAAGAAGCTTGTTAGACCAATTAGAAACCATTGTAGGGTATAATCACCGACCATACAAAACACAAGTCCGATGACAATCAGTAGTTGATACTTTTTAATGCCTAAATTTTTTGATGTAGCGGCTAAGATAATGATTAACAGCATTGGAATAACTTTAAAGATAAGTATTAAGCTTTCTGCAATATGGGACAGGAAAAAAACATAATAAAGACCGAACAAAATAATAAATGCTATTAAAAATTTTTTAGACAAATTTCTCATCTCCTTTTCTTTGAAATTCTTTATCTATGTAACAATTTCCTTTATTCTTTTGTGAAAGAAATGTACGAGGGGGGTACCCATTCATCTTATGTATGAAACTTTTTTGGTATGTAGTCGTAAATAAGTGGACAGTAAGGTTAGAGAGGGTGAACTAAATGACTAAGCTATTAATAGCTTCGGCAGTCATTGGGCTAATCGCGAGTGTTTTATTAACACCGCTTATAACAAAAAAACGAGAAGATGGTGGATCTAAAAAGGTCATTGGTTACTTCTTTATCAGTGTATTTGTACTAGGGTTTTTAGCTACTGGTATAACAGTATATGTAACAACAATGGATGTAAACTGGCTTGCTTTTTGGCCCGTTATTATTTTATTAACATTAGGCGGCGCGCTTCTTGCAGGTGGTATAGAAAGAAAAATAAAGGGTGTTTTATTTTTAGCTAGTTTAGGTGTTGCAGTGTATGTATTATCAGCTCCTTTATGGAATGCTAATGAAAAATTTAAATCAGCTGAAATGAAGGAAGAGGTTGAAATAAAACCATTCGATGAAACACAAACACCAGCTAGTGTTCCTCCTAAATTTGCACGCAATAAGATGAAAAAAGCGTTCGGACAAGTACCGAATACAAGTTATTATGAGCTAGGACGCTTACAAATTCAAAAAGTGAATGGTGAGTATGTTTATATTGCCCCAGTTGAGTTTTCTGGTTTCTTTAAATGGATGAACGGTGGTTCGACTCCTGGTTACTTTATGATGAGTGCAACGGATTCAGCGGACAATCCTAAATTTGTTAAGCAGGAAATGAAGTATGTTCCGTCTGCTTATTTAAATTCAAATTTAGAACGTCATATACGTTTACAGCATCCGTTCCTTGTTTTTTGCGGAGATGTCCAACTTGAAATTGATGATGATGGTAAACCATACTACATTCGTTCATATGGTGAATTTATTTCTGCGCGTAATGGCTTCGATGTAAAAGGGATTGTACTTGTAGATGCACTAACAGGAAAATCAGAAGTGATTAAGCTGGAGGATGTCCCAGAATTTATTGATGGAGCGGTTTCTCCAGAGACGGTAAGCTTACAAAATAGTTATTTCGGTAATTATGTACATGGATTTTGGAACAGTAAGTTTGGTAAGAAAGATGTAAAGCTGCCTTCTGATGAGGGAACAGAGGAAAACGTTAGCCCAATTTTTAACGAGAAGGGCGAAATGTATTATTTCACAGACTTTACGAGCCCTAAAGAGGGTGTCGATTCAATGCTTGGCTATTCCTTAACAAATGCTAGAACAGGTCAAGCAACCTATTATACTGGAAATCAAGACGCTTCTTATATGGATTCACAAGGTAACTTGCAAATTATCGAGAAGAAATTTATAGAGAAAAAATGGTCTGGAGAAATGCCGGTGTTGTATAACTTTTACGGTGAAGCAAGCTGGCTAACAGCGGTACTTGATTCAAATGGTTTCTTACAAAATTATTTCATCGTATCTGCGGCAAATCCTGAAATTTCCGTATATGCAACGACTCCTAAAGAGGCATTAAAATTATATAAAACAGCCTTAAGTCGCGGTGGAACTACAGTCGAAGGAAGTTCACATGCGGAAAAGAAAAATGTAAGTGGAAAGGTGCTTCGCGTTTACAAGGAACGTCTCGGTGACTATACAGTTGTATCGTTTTTACTAAATAACGGTGAAAACTATTTAGTAAGCTCAGAAACAGAACCGCTTGCCATTTATTTGCAAGAAGGTGATGATGTCATTCTCACTTACGGAGATACAGGAGAGCAGTTCTTACCAGTTCGATCACTGATTATTAAAGGATTACAATAGAAGTCAATTTGAATGAAGGAAAAAAGACGATCTAGTAGTACTATGCTACGAAGATCGTCTCTTTTTATGTTGGCTGAGATTCCATATAGTGAAGCATCTTTTCCTGGTGGTTAGTAAAAAGTGCTTTTGCATGATCGTTTAACGCAAATATTTCATGTATGTACCCTTGCAGTAAATGATGTTCATATTCAAAAGGATGAGAATCTTCGTTTTCTAATATATGTGCTAATAAAAGTGCATGTAACACCACGACCTCTAGATTTTGTGTATTTGTAATAAATTTTAAGTTGAGGATAGTAGTGTGGGAAACGAATTGATTCACATAATTAATAGCATCTTTATAAACGACTAAGTCGATATGTGGTTCAAGTCGTTTTCTTAATAAAGTACATTCATTATTTAAGTGTTGAATTTTTAAAAATAGACCTCTTACACTTCGCTTATGTTGTTGTTCTAATGTACGAGCAAGGTGTTTATTGATATAGGACATTTATACATAACTCCTTTTCACATAGCGGTCATCTATTAGTATTAATGGAATTGTTTGAAAAGGAAAGAGTCTTTTTGTTCAATTTATACCTAAATTTAACTTCTTTCAGCGGATGTTTTATTAATCCGCTGAAAGAAGTTAAAGCCTTTGGCGGGTGTCATGGAAATCGGAGGAGTTAATAAAGGGTGTTAGCCTAAAAAACATCGCATCCATGCGGTAACGGCTAACGGGTTTAGGTATAGACGGACAATGTAGAATATGAAAAAAGGGGAGTTACTATCATTTGATAGTAACTCCACATAGTTTGTTGATGAAATTATTTCCAATTGAACCCTTTTTTCGCTAAAAATTCATTAATGTGAGGACGGCGCTGTTCAATTAAAAAATCAGCCATTTGCTTTGTCCAGTTATCAATTTTTCGATTAGATGAGCGATTATTATAGTATGTTTCCATTGTGTCGTTGTAAGCTGGTAAAAGCTCCTCGTATTTGTCTGCATTGTATTCATTTTCATGTAATACTGCTGCAACCGGTAAACGAGGTTTCACTTCATTACGACGAGCAGGAACCCCAATTGTTAAGCCGAAAAGTGGGAAAACATAGTCAGGTAGATTGAATAATTCGCTTATTTCTTCAGGCTTATTACGTACGCCTCCAATGTAACAAATCCCATATCCCATAGATTCCGCAGCAACGACAAAGTTTTGAGCGAATAATGATACATCAGCTACTCCAACAAGTACGTTTTCTGCTGAATCAGCCACAATGTCGACACCTTCTAATTTACCTGCTGTTTGCAGACGCTTGAAATCTACACAGAAGACAAAGGCACCGCCAGAAGTTTCGTATTGACGAGGATTACCAGAGAGTAACCCTAATTTTTCTTTTTTCTCTGCATCTGTTACCCAAATTACACTATAAGCTTGTACGAAATGGGACGTAGCAGCCATTTGTGCAGTAGAAATTAATTCTTCTATAATGTCTTTTGAAATTGGATTTCCATCATAAATACGAACCGAGGAGTGGTTCCGTAATAATTCTTTAACCATTTATAAAATCTCCTTTTCCCCTTTATATATCAAGAGCATATCACGCTTCTTCTTCAAAATCGAATTTATCTCCCTTCAGGAAATATTTTTGTAGTGAATGCAAAGCGACAGCTACAATTACACCAAGGCAAAATTAATAGAAGGTGTTGAAAATTATTTTTAAATAATTTGCGAATGCATAAAATTTCTCGTAATATAAAATATTTCGTTAGTTATAGATTAAAAATTCTAAATAGTTTAAAATTATATACGGACGGTTTATTTGGGTGGATTTCTAATAATTGGATGACTATACCATAAGGATTAAACCGAGTAATTTAGTTAAACAAAATAAAGCGGGATGGAGGAAGAGGGATGGCAGAAAAGTTGGCGAAAAAGCTTCGTAATGAACAGTTACGGAGCAAGGTTGTAACAGCAGAAGAAGCAGCATCTTGGATTAAGGATGGTATGGTACTTGGGATGAGCGGGTTTACACGTGCTGGTGATGTTAAAGTGGTGCCCCTTGCACTTGTGGAGAAAGCGAAAAAAGAGAGCTTCAAGGTAGATGTATATACAGGTGCATCGCTTGGCCCGGAAGTTGACCAATACTTAGCAGAAGCTGGCGTTATTCGTAAACGTGGACCTTTCCAAGCAGATGCCGGTATTCGTAATAAAATTAACAGTGGCGAAATTACATTTGTTGATGCGCATTTATCACATAATGCGGAGCTAGTGCGCCAAGGGATTATTGGCCCTATTGATGTTGCGATTATTGAAGCGGCTGCTATTACAGAAGACGGCTTGCTAATTCCTACTACTTCAGTTGGCAATTCTCCTATTTTTGTGCAAGAAGCAGACCAAATCATTATTGAGTTGAACATAGCTCAGCTTGATGCATTAGAAGGTGTCCATGATATTTTTATACCGGGACCACAGGGGAAACGTGATCCGATTCCGTTACAACATGTATCCGATCGGCTTGGCACAATTGGTATACGACTAGATTTAGATAAAGTAAAAGGCATTGTGATTTCAGATATTTTAGATGCACCATCAACGATTGTTCCTGCAGATGAAGAAACAGGTATTATGGCCAATCATTTATTAAACTTCCTACGTGAAGAAATTAAAATAGGTCGTTTAACGACAAGCTTAAGACCCATTCAATCAGGTGTAGGCTCAGTAGCTAATGCTGTTTTATTAGGCTTTAAAGATTCTGAGTTTGAGAACTTAGAAGTATATTCAGAAGTACTGCAAGATGCCGTATTCGAATTAATTGATGCAGGGAAGGTAAACTTTGCATCTGCTACTTCTATTACCCTTTCTGAGGAAGTTGGAAACCGAGTTTATGGTAATTTTGAAAAATATGCAGATAAACTAGTATTACGTCCGCAAGAAATTTCTAACCAACCAGAAATAATTCGCCGACTCGGGTTAATTTCTGTTAATACAGCGCTAGAAGTAGATATTTATGGGAATGTGAATTCTACGCATGTTTCTGGCACGAAAATGATGAATGGAATTGGCGGCTCCGGGGACTTTGCACGTAATGCGAGATTAGGTATTTTCGTCACGAAATCATACGCGAAAGGCGGAAATATTTCTAGTATCGTGCCAATGGTCTCGCATGTAGACCATACAGAGCATGATGTAGACGTAATCGTCACAGAGCAGGGAGTAGCAGACCTACGTGGACTTGCTCCGAAAGAACGGGTTGGCCTCATTATCGATCACTGTGCACATCCGGAATATCGTGAGCAATTATGGAAGTATTTTAATGATGCCAATGAAGCAACAGGCGGACACCATACGCCACACAATCTAGAAAAAGCGCTCTCATGGCATGTGAATTACGCAAAAAATGGTACGATGAAGAATCCTGCTTTATCGAAATAATAAAGTAAATAAAAGCCTTGAAGGACAGTTGACTTGTTCCTTCAAGGCTTTTAATTTGTGAAAAATGTATTCTAAAAGCATCCTCGAGAAGTGATTAGGTTATCCCTTCAGTTGTTAAAAACCCTGGCTTCTTACAGTAAACCAATCCACTTCCAATAGGTTGCAGAAAATAAAAGAACTAGAATGTATCCAATAATCGTTAATGGAATACCGGATTTTAAGAAATCTTTTGTTGTAAAGGCTCCTGTCCCATACGCAAGCATATTTTGCGGTGCACTAATAGGTAACAGGAAGCCGAAGCTAATGACGAATTGTTGTACGATAACGAAACCAACCTGATCGACATTAGTCGTTAATGTTGAGGCTAAAACGATAAATACGGGTACAAGCGCAGATGCTAAGCTTGTTGCACTCGCAAAGCCTAAATGAATAAGAATATTAAATAAAGTAACAAGCGCGATTGTTGCAAGAATTGGCATAGAATCTAAACCGAGTGAACCGAACACTTTATCAGATAACCACGATGCACCTTTTGTATTAAGCAAGACAGTGCCTAGCATAATTCCTACAGCGAAGACGATAATTGTCCCCCAAGGAATATGTGGTTCAACTTGCTTCCATGAATAGACTCCGATTTTTGGCATTAATAAAATGGCGATTGCAACGATTGTGACAGTTGTCGTATCGAATGGGTGAAGTTTGCCCTCAGCAGCCCAGAAAAATAGTAAAACTACTGATGTTATGATTAATCGAATTTCAGGAGCCTTTAGTGGACCAAGTTCTGCAAGCTGTTTTTTTATTACTTCTCTACCACCTGCAATATTACTTGTTTCAGGCTTAATTAGTGTAATCATAATGAAAAATAGAGCGACTGACATGATGATTGAGAAGGGAGCTGCATAAAGTAACCAAGCACCCCAAGAAATATCCACACCAAATTGTTCTTTGATGAAGTTTAAAGCGACCATATTTTGAGCTGCTGCCGTCTTTATACCGATATTCCAAATAGAGACAGCTTGCACAGAGGTAATGACTAGTAGAGCAGCAAGTCTACTATCACGTGGTAAACCAAATGCTGCTACCATCCCAAGTAGTATTGGCACAACCGCGCCTGCACGTGCAGTAGCAGAAGGGACAAAGAAAGCGAGTGCAATGGATACTAAAATAGCACCGAATACAATGGCTTTCGTTTTTGTCCCTACGAGTGAAAGGATCCAAAGCGCAAGTCTTTTATGTAAATTGGTAATTTGCATGGCTGCTGCTAGGAAAAGTGCTGCGGCTACTAGTGCTACTGCTGAATTACTAAATCCACTTAATGCTAATTTTAATGCATCCGAAGTGCCTAGCTCTCTCGTTGAATCTTCCATTGATGGAGCTAACCCTAATAAGATTGTAACGAGAGCAATAATCATAGCAGAGCTAACGGGATAGGATACTGCTTCTGTAACCCAAAGGATAACCGCAAAAGCTAAAATAGCCAAAGCGCGTTGTCCGGCTACAGGTAAATCGCCGTTGTTAGGTAAAAAAGTAATGATGATTAATGAAGCGAAGGCTAATCCAATCCAGAGTGGTTTCAAATTACGTTTTGGTTTTGCTTGTTCAGAAGTAGACATACTTTTTCATCCTTTCTTAAACATGACTATAATTTTCACATCGGCTAGTAAAATGCTTTATGAAGAAAGTTAATTTGTCTATTTATTGTAAAAAAACTAGTATGTGAAATACCCTCTAAATATAGCGATAATGGGCAGTTGCGAGAAAATTAATGGTCATAGAAAAGACAAAAATATCCAAAAGATATTATATTTTTGGTTTATCAACAAAAGTTGTGGATGAATTTGTTAAAACGTCTACTATGTAAATAGTTGACCTTCGTTTCGACTGGGCGACTCCTTGGGGATTAGCAATAGAGGAACGAAGGCTAAAAGCATCATATCCTGTGATAACGCCTTCGTGACCAACATCGTGCTGCTGTCGCTACGTTGCACTCACGCTTTCGCGCAAAAGACATCTGTTGGCCCGAGACCCTGCAGCGAAGCGGATGTTTTCTGTGCGAAAGCGTAGTGTTAACGTAGCGGCAGCAA
>NZ_JAQZSD010000211.1:0-407 GCF_028674935.1 Lysinibacillus sp. CNPSo 3705
GAAATAAGGCACTTCCTGTTCAAAATTGAACAAGAAGTGCCTTATTTTTATCTGAGAAAGGTTCGTTTTTATGAAAACGTAAGTTTTTCAGTGCCCTCCTCACAAGGACTGTTTCTATCTGTCTTTTTTAGGCTTAATAAGTATACTTTTATAGGCTAAGTAACCAAGCCATGCGCCGAATGTATTTAATATTAAATCATCAATATCAGCCGATCCAACCGTAAAAATAAACTGGATTGTTTCTACCGCTAGACTAGAGAAAAAGCCTGCCCAAATAACAGTCCGCGCTTTACGAAATTTTTTTGATAATAATGGAAGTAAAAAGCCCATTGGGGTAAATATCAATAAATTGCCTAGTAAATTAATAATAATGATATCTAAATTAAAATACTGAGAGTAATTTATAT
>NZ_JAQZSD010000212.1:0-406 GCF_028674935.1 Lysinibacillus sp. CNPSo 3705
ACATGACGCATACGTTTACACTTTGTGCGATTGTATTTGTCCCATTCTTTTTGTACTTGTCGGCGCACTTCATCCATTGCCCAATAGATATAACGACTAAAATGAAAGTGGTCTGCCACAATAACAGGTCGACCTAGTGATTGACGAACAGCTGCTTTAAAACTTGGATTCATATCCATGACCACTATCTCAACATCTGCTCCATACTGACTTAAGTAATTTTTTATTGTTTCTTTTTTACGATTCGGTAAAATATCAATCGGTTCGCGCGTCTCTGCATTCGCAATTATTAGCTGATACGCACCTGCATCTGTATCGCCTTTATACTCATCAATCGCAATCGCTTTTGGTAAACGTACACCCTCTACTAATTGTTTATTCGCTACCTTTTTAAAACGGCGAAAGA
>NZ_JAQZSD010000213.1:0-404 GCF_028674935.1 Lysinibacillus sp. CNPSo 3705
ACTTTGACGGTCTACTCGGGATGTGGAACACTCCAAAAATGGACGTTGCGCAACACAAAAAATTAACTTGAGTGTGTCTACAATCTTGACGTAGATCCATTTGACAACTATGTTCATTTAGTAAAGATTACCTAAAGCAATCTATTATTTCAAAAAAAATTTAACTGATGAACCAGCATTTAAATTATTGAAATCGATTCTTCGAGAAAAGTTATAATTGTTGTTTCTATTAATATTGTCAGACACCAAAATTTGTCCACTCGAGAAATCATCGGGTGGATTTTTTATTTCTTTCAAAAGCGAAAAAGATTGCTGCACTTAATTTGAAAAATTTAGAAGACGCTAGTGAAAGTTAATGTATAAAATTTTACATTTTAAACAATTTGAATTATTAAATGTTATAA
>NZ_JAQZSD010000214.1:0-386 GCF_028674935.1 Lysinibacillus sp. CNPSo 3705
CGATGCCGTTTTCGAATCTGACACCTGCGCTGACCTTCGGCAACTGATTTGTGCCTTTCAGCCGCCGCCAGGTCTTTGATGCGGCGCAGAGCAGCTTGAACACCATCAACTTGGCAGTCGTTGACGATAACGAACCTTTCGTGCGCACCGTTCTGTGCCGGACCGTCGCGAACACGCTTTCGATGGGATTCGTCGTCCGCAAGTGGTCCCAATGCTCGGCGGGGAATTCGTAGAACGCAAGCATTGCGTCGCGATCTTTCGTCAGGCACTCGACCGCCTTGTCGTACTTCGCTCCGTATTTCTCGGCAAAGACATCGATCGCCACTTCGGCCGAAGCTCGGTTGGACGCCAAATAGACCTCGCGCAGATCCTTCTTCATGCTGGCC
>NZ_JAQZSD010000215.1:0-379 GCF_028674935.1 Lysinibacillus sp. CNPSo 3705
TATGCAAATTGTAAAAGGGGAAGATTATGTACGCGAATTAGAGCGTAAAGAGGAGGTAGCTGTCAATACAAGTGTGCCAAGGGGACGTATGTATGATCGGTATGGCCGTATTTTAGTGGATAACCAACCGGAAAATGCCATTACGTATACAAAAATGTCGACGACAACAACAAAGGAAATGGTAGACATAGCCGAAAAGCTGGCACAATTGATTGAGCAGCCAACGAAACGTGTTACATTACGTGACAAACAAGATTTTTGGATTATAAAAAATAAAGACGCTGCCTATGAAAAAGTAACAGATAAAGAAAAAAAGAAAATTAGGGCACAGGAAAATGTAACGGAAAGTCAAATCAATGCACAAATAGATAAACTTGTT
>NZ_JAQZSD010000216.1:0-379 GCF_028674935.1 Lysinibacillus sp. CNPSo 3705
AACAAGTTTATCTATTTGTGCATTGATTTGACTTTCCGTTACATTTTCCTGTGCCCTAATTTTCTTTTTTTCTTTATCTGTTACTTTTTCATAGGCAGCTTTTTTATTTTTTATAATCCAAAAATCTTGTTTGTCACGTAATGTAACACGGTTGGTTGGCTGCTCAATCAATTGTGCCAGCTTTTCGGCTATGTCTACCATGTCCTCTCTTGTTGTTGTTGACATTTTTGTATACGTAATGGCATTTTCCGGTTGGTTATCCACTAAAATACGGCCATATCGATCATACATACGTCCCCTTGGCACACTTGTATTGACAGCTACCTCCTCTTTACGCTCTAATTCGCGTACATAATCTTCCCCTTTTACAATTTGCATA
>NZ_JAQZSD010000217.1:0-376 GCF_028674935.1 Lysinibacillus sp. CNPSo 3705
CCGCGGGCGAGCGCCGAGCCTCCTCCTACGCTTCGCTTCGTGCGGGGTCTCGTCTGTCTCGCTTTCCCGCAGGAGTCGAGCGATGCTTCTCCAAACAACACAATGTATCACACTATTATTTTAGTCACGCTTTCCTTTATAATAAAAGAATTAATGTGCAGGTGGTGCCCCCGCGACAAGAAAAGCACGTACGGGTAAAAAAGGAACGAGTAAGAGTCAAAGTCAGACATATTATTTTGATATTGAAAAATGCAAAGTATGTCCAAGGAGAGAGGGTTGTTATAAAGAAGGCGCAAAAAGTAAAACATATTCTGTCACAATTAAGTCGGATACACATGCCGAACAAGAGGCATTTCAAAATACGGAAGCATTTAAG
>NZ_JAQZSD010000218.1:0-375 GCF_028674935.1 Lysinibacillus sp. CNPSo 3705
TTGGAGCCAGCCGCCGAAGGTGGGATAGATGATTGGGGTGAAGTCGTAACAAGGTAGCCGTATCGGAAGGTGCGGCTGGATCACCTCCTTTCTAAGGATTATTTCGGAATGCTTCGTTTTGAACGAAGCAATGATTACGTCTTTGCTGTTCAGTTTTGAAGGTTCATTCTTCTGAATGAAACACTTCAAAATTTGTTCTTTGAAAACTGGATAAAACGACATTGAAATTGTAACAAACACATTTATTTTTTTAAGTTTTTATAGGCTTAATAACTTGGTTAAGTTATTAAGGGCGCACGGCGAATGCCTTGGCACTAGGAGCCGATGAAGGACGGCACTAACACCGATATGCTTCGGGGAGCTGTAAGTGAGCTT
>NZ_JAQZSD010000219.1:0-373 GCF_028674935.1 Lysinibacillus sp. CNPSo 3705
TGGCATTACTGGCGCTACTGGCATTACCGGCGCTACTGGCATTACCGGCGCTACTGGCATTACTGGCGCTACTGGCATTACTGGCGCTACTGGCATTACCGGCGCTACTGGTATTACCGGCGCTACTGGCATTACCGGCGCTACTGGCGTTACTGGCGCTACTGGCATTACTGGCGCTACTGGCATTACTGGCGCTACTGGTGAAACCGGTATTACTGGCGCTACTGGTATTACCGGCGCTACTGGTATTACTGGCGCTACTGGCATTACTGGCGCTACTGGCATTACTGGCGCTACTGGCATTACTGGCGCTACTGGCATTACCGGCGCTACTGGCATTACCGGCGCTACTGGCATTACTGGCGCTACTGGC
>NZ_JAQZSD010000220.1:0-370 GCF_028674935.1 Lysinibacillus sp. CNPSo 3705
CGCCAATCAGACGATACGGCGCGGAGTACCAATGGCCGTCGACCTCGACATGATAATCGGGAGCGAGGCGGCAGCGCTTCCAGCGTGCGAAGGCATAAGGCTGATCTGGCAGCGGGGTTAGCTTGGGTTTGTCGAGTTCGGCAAACAGTTCGGCGCGGCTTGAGCCGAAGCCACGCATTTGACGAGCATTGAGTTCGTCGACGAGTGTCTTGATGGCGGCGTTGAGCTCGGCCCGGGAAAAGAAGCGCTGATTGCGCAGCCGGGCCAGAATCCAGCGCTGGGCGATTTGCACCGCGACCTCGACCTTCGCCTTGTCTTTTGGGCGCCGCGGCCGTGCGGCGAGAATGGCCGTGCCGTAATGGCTCGCCAT
>NZ_JAQZSD010000023.1:0-94820 GCF_028674935.1 Lysinibacillus sp. CNPSo 3705
TCGATTGGATAAAGCATTCTTCCAAAATCTAGTTAAATACAATGAACAACCATTTGGCGAGTTAGTAGCTGCAAACTTCTTTGAACTTGATTTTTCACCAGTTATGGCAACACCAGAAGGCACTTTCGACACATTACGTGAAAAAATCGTGCTAGAGCTTACAGTAAAAGTACTGCAAGTTCAACAAATTCGTCTTGGAGCAGGCACTAGTGTTATAACTCCTGTTCTTACAGGGCTTACTCCTCCAGTTAGTCCTCCTACTCCTACGCCAACTCCGACTCCTCCTTCTAATCCTTGTTGTTAATCTCGGATTTAGAGGAGCAAAATAGACAAGAACGGGCATTTCGTAGGCACTAAAAAAACCTTAAATGGCAGTTGAAAGTTCGGATAAATCCAACTTTCAACTGCTTTTTGTATTAAAAATAGTGGATAGATAAAATTTTGGGTGCTATCGTCTCTCAAAATATGGGTATCTTAATTGCTACCCGAAATTTGGGAAGTAATCTGTGACAAAAGTTAAAATAAAGCATAGAATGGATTGTAATTAGTGCAAATACCTAGATCAAAGTAAAAGTAGCTCATAATCGTTTGACAATATTCAAAAAAGGAGCATTCATTAAAACTTTACACATTTATAAATTATTCGAAAAAAAATAGAAGAAAAAGTGTTTAGCTGTTAGCAAACATTAAAAGAAATGAAAAGGGCAGTTTTAGCAATCCATGGCAACGTAAGTAAATGAACTACTTCGTGAGTTTTTCCTGAAGAAAACGATTTTGAACATGTTTCTCTTATCGTAGGATTTTATGGATCAAATGTTTCACAATAAACATTATTTGGGAGTGAACGAATGCAAACTCCATGGATTAACTATAAAGTGATGAAAGAGATAAGTTCCGAACAAAAATATAATTGTCAAATTGAACCCATCGAAATGGATCAAGCATCGCAACAGAATCCTCCTTATTCCGATTTTGTAAATAATTCACTTGATAAAGAAAAAGAAAGTGAATCCATTCTCGTACCACATGTCATTCCTTCTGAAACGAATGTAGGGGATGAAATGGATAATCCTCTTGATGCAGACGATGTAGAAGAAACCAAGCCTGTGGAAGAAATGAATGATCCTCTTGATCCAGAACATATAGATGAAACCAAGTCCATGGAAGAGCAGGATGTTGTAGCTTGTTTAGATTCCGTCATTCCTCCTGAAACCAATATAGAGGATAAAATGAATGATCCCCTAAATATAGAACCTTTGGAAGAGCAGGATTTTGCATCACATGTAGATTTCGATTGTGAACTACCTAATCCTTCTGAAACGAATGTAGGGGATGAAATGAATGATTCCCTTGATTCAGACGATGCAGAAGAAACCAAGCCTGTAGAAGAACAGGATTTTACAACCCAACTAGACTCTAAACGTGAAACTTGTAGTCCTTGTGAATCCGATGTTGGGAAGAAAAAAATATGTCTTATCGATTCAGAAGAGATGGAAAATAGCAATTTTATAGATCGTGTTCATGCATTGTCTCGGTCAGTACAAGGGGAAGTACATTCTAAAACGAAAAAAAGCTTATTCTCTACTCACGTAGAAATTGACGATTTTCTTCATGCTCCTATCTGTGGGGAGGTTGTTAAAAATACATTTGATTTTCTTGAGCCAAACAATCATCTAACTCCGCAATTTGAAACGAAACTATTTAGTACTACAACGGATTATCCTGAACAACCTGATTGTCGTTTAGTTCACTCAAAAATTAATCAAATTACATTTTTAATGAAAACTGATACTTATGATAAAAATAATCAGAAGAGTAATCCGTCTAAATCAGTTGTTGTTCCCTTACATAACACACAATCAACTAAAAAAGGAGAAATCGATTATCACTCTTACTGTTCCGGTGACTTTATGCACATTAGAGCGCCAGTTGTAGTTGGGGAATATAAAATAGAAATATGCCTTGAAGAGAAGATCGTATTTGAAAAAGGAATTGAGGAGGTTAAAGATATCTCGAATGAGGTAGTATTAACGAATTGTAGATTCGTTCCTCATCAATTTTCTCAATCATTAGGTAATGGGACATGTTCAGCGCTGAGGGGACATTTATTTATTGAAGGTTATATTCATCAGAGTATTGAATATACAGTATCCCACATTGGGAATGCAGTACCTGCACAAAATGAGTCATTAATTCATTCAAATCAAATGTGTCAAAACATAGTATTAGAAATAATCATTCATTTGCTACAAGCACAAAAAATTCGAGTGCCTAAGATCTAAAGGATGCTTAAGCATATATCTCTGCTCAAAAAACTCTTTTTTAAAAAAACTAGTGTATATGTCCATATATGGATTAAATCCCGACATATTCTAGCGATATGAGTACTCTCATAAAAAAAAAGAAAAGAGGGAACATTTTGAGTGAACAATTAGATAATCAAGTAAATAACGTTAGTAAAGGTGAACCTTGTCCAGTGGCGTCAACTGAACAAATACCATTAACTAGTGCTATTACTCCAGTAATCGCTACACCGGTTACGGCTCCAACTATTAAAGTTCCAGTTGTACTTGCAGAACCAACAGTTCAGATCGTTGTGGAGTCGGATATTACGCTTACTCCTGCAGCAACTGAAATCAAAAGAGTGAAAAAAAATGTATTCTTAAATCAAGTAAAATTAGTACCGGTTAGCTTTGCACGTATTGACAACACTGACTTTTTTGCGGTAACAAGAGCTAAATTATTTGTAGCAGGACATATTCGTAAAAATATAGAATATGCTTCATCTGCATGCAATGGGGCACTTCGTGATAGAATTGCCGATGTTCAGTTTTCTGGTTTTACAGATCTTACTTTCCCACAAACACCTGGAGGTCCTACTCCGATCTTAGGAATTTCCGAGTTTGCCGAAGCGAACTTCCTTAATGAAAAAACGCAAATGGATGCTCGATTGGATAAGGCTTTCTTCCAAAACCTGGTGAAATATAATGAACAGCCATTTGGCGAGTTAGTAGCTGCAAACTTCTTTGAACTTGATTTCTCACCAATTATGGCAGCACCAGAATGTACTTTCAGCACATTGCGTGAAAAAATTGTACTGGAACTTACTGTAAAAGTACTGCAAGTTCAACAAGTCCGCCTTGGAGCTGGCACTAATGTAATAACTCCAGATCTTTTCGGACTTACGCCTCCTACTAGTATATGATAATCTCTAGTTTTTAGAGGAGCAGAACAAGTAAAGGTATCTCTTTTATTTGGAAAAACAACAACTATGTAAAATTTAATGAGCACTAATAAAAATCCAATATTCGAGAGGGCAGTTGAATGTTAGGTTGCTTCTAATGTTCAACTGCCTTTTTAAATTTTATACCCAAAGGAATTAATTTGTGGATTAAGAGGACAGGAATGATGTAGGGAATAGCAGGGCCTTAAAATAAAATGGAGCAAGAAGGATTTTGGTTTAGTGGAACAGCCTATGATCAAGCAGGTACTCAATACTATAGTGCCTGTTTTTTTATTCAAAAAAATAAGCTTAGCCAAAAAGCTAGGCTCATTATATTCATTTGTGCTATTATAAGACACGTTAATAATTTTATTTATTGTAGTGTACTCTTGAAAGGATGATATATATTATGAGTAACGAGCGACCGAAAATCGTGAGTTTCCATACTCTAGGTTGTAAAGTGAATCATTATGAAACAGAAGCGATTTGGCAGCTATTTAAAGAAGAAGGCTATGAACGTACGGAGTTTGATCGTCAAGCAGACGTTTATGTCATTAATACATGTACAGTAACAAATACAGGAGATAAAAAATCACGTCAAGTTATCCGTCGTGCTATTCGTCAAAACCCAGACGCTGTCATTTGTGTAACAGGATGTTACGCTCAAACATCTCCAGCTGAAATTATGGCGATTCCTGGTGTTGACATTGTTGTAGGTACACAGGATCGTACAAAATTAATTGGCTACATAGACCAATATCTTACTGAACGCCAACCAATTAATGCAGTCCGCAACATTATGAAAAATCGCGTTTATGAGGAATTAGATGTACCGGCATTTACAGACCGTACACGTGCATCTTTAAAAATACAAGAAGGCTGTAATAACTTCTGTACGTTTTGTATTATTCCATGGGCACGTGGGTTAATGCGTTCTCGAGATCCTCAAGAAGTATTGAACCAAGCTCAACAATTAGTGGATGCAGGCTATCTAGAAATTGTTTTAACGGGTATTCATACAGGTGGCTATGGACAAGACTTAAAAGATTACAATTTAGCTCAGCTACTACGTGATTTAGAGGCAAATGTGAAAGGCTTAAAACGTCTTCGAATTTCTTCGATTGAGGCAAGTCAATTAACAGATGAAGTGATTGAAGTTTTACGCGAATCAAAAATTGTTGTTAATCATTTACACATTCCAATCCAATCTGGCTCTGATACCGTTTTAAAACGTATGCGTCGTAAATATACAATGGAGTTTTTCGGTGAACGCTTAACTAAACTACATGAAGCTTTACCAGACTTAGCTGTCACTTCTGATGTAATCGTAGGTTTCCCGGGAGAAACTGAGGAAGAGTTCATGGAAACATATAACTTTATACGTGATCATCAATTTTCTGAATTACATGTATTCCCGTTTTCTCCACGTACAGGTACACCAGCAGCGCGTATGGAGGACCAAATTGACGAGGACATTAAAAACGAACGTGTTCACCGATTGATCGCATTAAATGACCAATTAGCAAAGGAATATGCTTCTCGCTTTGAAGATCAAGTACTAGAAGTAATTCCTGAAGAATTCGTGCATGATGGAAGTGAAGAAGAGGGGCTATTAACAGGTTACACAGATAATTACTTAAAAGTAGTCTTTGAAGGTCCTGAAAGCCTAATCGGTCAGCTTGTAAAGGTGAAAATTATTCAAGCTGGATATCCACACTCTAAAGGACAATTTGTTCGTGTTTTAGAAACTGTAAAATAAAAATAGTAACTATGAAGAGAAGCACCGTCCGAACTTTGGACGGTGTTTTACTTTTTTGATTGAAGAGATGTCGTTTATTAACTTATAGAAATCCCTTACTATAAAAGAAATTAGACGGAAACGTTAAAAAATGTTATGATGCCAAAGAGGTACGTACAACTTGTTGGTAGAGGAGAGTTTATTAAAATGGAACAAAATTTTGCGCGTATGATTGATCACACATTATTAAAGGCTGAAGCAACAAAAGAGCAAATCGAAAAATTATGTGCGGAGGCAAAACAATTTAACTTTGCTTCTGTTTGTGTAAATCCAACTTGGGTAAATTATAGCAGCGAGCTTTTACAAGGCTCAGAGGTCTTAGTTTGTACTGTAATTGGCTTCCCTTTAGGTGCTAACACGCCAGCAGTTAAAGCATTTGAGGCGAAAGATGCGATTGCTAACGGTGCTAAAGAGGTAGACATGGTTATCAATATCGGTGCGTTAAAGGATAAAAATTATGACCTTGTGCAAGCAGATATTGCTTCAGTTGTTGAAGCGGCGAAAGGTAATGCACTTGTAAAAGTAATTATTGAATCTTGCCTTTTAACGGACGAAGAAAAAGTAAAAGCATGTGAGTTAGCTGTGGCAGCAGGTGCTGATTATGTGAAAACATCAACTGGTTTTTCTACTGGAGGCGCAACAGCAGAAGATATTGCATTAATGCGTAAAACAGTAGGCCCAGATTTAGGTGTAAAAGCCTCTGGCGGTGTCAGAAGCTTAGAGGATATGAAAAAGATGATTGAGGCTGGAGCAACTCGTATCGGAGCAAGCTCTGGTGTTGCTATTATGAACGGATTAATTGCAGATTCTAATTATTAATAGTAATGAAAATCCTTATATAGTAAGGTATATGGGGCTGTTCGTTATGAACTAGCCCCTTATACATTTAGAATTTAAAAACCCCATTAACCCCCACGCTTAAAATCCCCCAGCAATTTATAACAAATATTTAATCAATCGATCTATTGTTATTATTTCATCCACATCCCCCTCTTTTTAACTTATAGTAGATGATGTATTATTGAGAGTAATTGCAAAAATGTTTAGGAAGGAATATGATAAATTTTAGGTTTTACAATAAAGTTTTTATAGATAAAAAATATAGTTATTGGACTGAAATTTTTTCTTTATAGGAACTTTGTATAGATATAAACCGACTTCTTACATAATTTAGTAACATCGATAACATAAAGTATCGTAAAACGGGTCAATCATTCGTTAACTACTATATTTTCGTCTGAGTTGCCTCTCAAATTTTTAACTTCTTTCAACAAATGTTTTGGCAGTGAAGCGAAGCATCAGCTACAAAAGTCAATGCGGAATTAAGTTACTTTTCAGCGGGTGTACAAACATCTGCTATTATGCCAAGGTATAATTGATTCATCATCCCGGTGTTTTAATAAGCAAAAATGGGGTAATATAGATATTTGATAAAAGTAACGAATTGTATTAAAAAAGGAGAAACTATCCGTGGAATTCATAAGCAGTTTTATAAGTCAATATGGATATATTGCTATATTTTTACTTTTATCTTTAGGGATAATTGGCTTACCTGTCCCAGATGAAATCTTGATGACGTTTGTGGGATTTATGTGTCAAGAGGGGCATTTAAACTATCTATTGAGTATACTTTTAAGTTTTCTAGGCTCAGCTACTGGTATGATCATTAGCTATTTAATAGGTAATAAATTAGGGAAACCTATAATATTAAAATATGGGAAATGGATTGGTCTTAATAATAAACGGTTCGTTAAAGTTGAACGATGGTTTCATCGTTTTGGACCATGGACAATAATCATCGGATATTATGTTCCAGGTATTAGACATGTTACAAGTTACATGTCTGGAATAACTCAGATGAAATTTAGGACTTATCTCGCTTTCGCTTGTTTTGGAGCTTTGACATGGGTCATTATTTTTATTTCTATAGGTTATTTTCTTGGTATAACTTTATAAAAATGCATAAGGGGTACAAAAAACAGCTCGCGTTTTTCGAAATGCGAGCTACTTTTGTGTTCTTTGTATGCGAGTGCTTACTAAATGTACTTCCTTCTGATCAAAACACTACTTTGAATAAAAATTTCATCTACCTCATATACTCCACTGATGTAATTGATTACAGAAGGGAGGATACAATGTTCACTCAATTTAAATATTGGAAGCCTTATATTAGCCCATTCGATCCATGTCCACCTATAAGGGTTAAAAGTTTTTCTACACCACCCCAATTGTATATAGGTTTTCAACCACCTGGGCTACCACAATTTCAAACCCCTCAAGAAGCTCTTAGATCCGGCACATTATGGCCTCAATTATTTAGCCCCTATCCAAATCCCCAAAAAGGAGGGATGAAGAATGAGTAAAGAGATGCCACCAGAATTTTATAAGCTACTTGAAGAAATACAAGCAATCGATTTTGTAATCGTGGAATTAAATCTTTATTTAGATACTCATCCTTACGATTATGATGCTATCCAGCAATTTAATGAAAACACTGAAATAAGCATGCGATTTAAAGTTGAATTTGAGCAAAAATTTGGTCCACTTATGAATTTTGGGAGAAGTTATTCAAATTATCCTTTTAATTGGATAGATACACCTTGGCCATGGCAAGTTTAAATTTATTAGCAAATGTTTTGGTAGCGAAAGCAAAGCGGCAGCTATAAATGTTTGGGTAACGAAAGCAAGCTATAAATGTTTTGATATTATGCCTAGGTATAATTGATTATGAGTAACTAGGAGGAATTTTTTTGTGGTATTACGAAAAGAAGCTCCAATATCCAGTAAGGGTGAGTACATGTAACCCAACGTTAGCTAAGTATTTAATTGAGCAGTATGGTGGTGCGGATGGAGAATTAGCAGCGGCACTTCGATATATGAATCAGCGCTATACTATTCCAGATAAAGTGGTTGGTTTGTTGACAGATATAGCTACAGAGGAATTTTCTCATTTGGAAATGATTGCTACGATGGTTTATAAACTTACGAAGGATGCCACTCCAGAGATGCTGAAAGAGGCAGGTCTTGGAGAACATTATGTCAATCATGACAGAGCATTATTTTATCAGAATGCAGCTGGATCACCGTTTACGGCAACTTATATTCAGGCTAAAGGGGATCCGATTGCTGATTTGTACGAGGATATTGCGGCTGAAGAAAAGGCACGAGCGACATATCAGTGGATTATTGATTTATCAGATGACACAGATTTGAATGATAGCTTGAAATTTTTACGCGAACGAGAAATCGTCCATTCTCTACGTTTCAGAGAGGCGGTAGAGATTTTAAAAGACGATAGGGATAGCAAGAAAGTCTTTTAATTGCCTCCATCCATTATTTTTTGTAAACGACAGCAAATCGATTGGTACAAGTGTTAGTTTCTTTTCAAAGGAAGTTCAAACCGCTACTGACATAAGATAACTCAGTCTAAGAATGCCACGTCCTGTGGAAAAAATCGTGCAAGGCAAAGCACAATGTCCACTATAGACGCATTGTTTATCGAGGTGACAATGACAAAAGTTTACTGCGCGAAAGCAAGGCGGCGGCAGCGATTATGCCGAAGCATAATTGATAAAATATAGCAGGCTGTTTCAGGGGGGGAAATTACCTTTTGGCGCAGCCTCTTTTCATTTATGCTTTTTCTATTCAATATTTGAAAATACAGTGAGATCCTTTCTATGCCCAATCATAACTAATATATCTTTTTCCTCAATAATTTCATCTGGAGAGGGTAAAATGGTAATATTACCGTCTCGAACTATGGCGATAACACTGACATTATATTTAGCCCGAATGTCTAAATCCCGTAAATTATGGCCAGCCATGTTAGAAGGAATCATAATTTCCTCTATACTGTATTCTTTTGACAATTCAATGTAATTTAGCATATTCGGTGAAAGTAGCTGATTGGCTACACGTTCCCCCATGTCTCTCTCAGGGTAAATAACCCATTCAGCACCCACCTTATCTAAAACTTGTCCATGTCTTTTTCCAAGAGCCTTTGCAATTATTTTTTTGATACCTAGCTCCTTTAATAAGGAAACAGTTAAAATACTTGATTGCATATCAATACCTATAGCAACAATGACACAATCGAAATTTCTTATCCCAATGGAGTTAAGAGCTTTTTCTTCTGTCGTATCGGCAACTACTGCATGTGTAACATATTGTTCGGCATCTTCAACTCTTTCCTCGTTAATATCGATTCCTAAAACTTCGTGTCCAGCTTCATACAACTTGCGTGCTACGCTAACGCCAAACCTACCTAGACCTATAACAGCATATTGTTTGATAGACATTGTACACATCGCTCCTTTATCATCGTTATCCAATCATAATATTTCCTTTTGGATGACGGAAAGCCCCTTTTTTCCGTCGATTTGTAATGGCAAAAGCAATTGTTAAAGGGCCTAATCTTCCGATAAACATCGTTAATATGATAAGAAGACGGCCACCAATTGATAGCTCGGGTGTTAGCCCCATTGAAAGTCCAGCTGTTCCAAATGCAGAAGTAGCCTCAAATAAATACATCATAAAACTATGACGTTGTTCAATGATACTTAAGACAATGGTAACAAGTACGACAATCATCATTCCACACATTGTGACTGTTAAAGCTTTTAAAATTGTTTCATGAACGATTCTACGTCTAAAAAGCACAACATCTTCTTGCCCTTTTAATTGAGACCACATCGTAGCAACTAAAACAGCAAAAGTCGTTATTTTAATACCACCAGCCGTTGATCCAGAACCGCCTCCGATGAACATTAGCCAAATGATTAAAAATAATGTTGAATGTGTTAAATCACTAATAGGAAGGGTATTAGAGCCAGCAGTTCTGGGTGTAACCGCTTGGTATAATGAACCAAGAATTTTGCCCCATCCAGATAGTTGCCCAAGGGTTTTACTATTTCCGTATTCAAATAAGAAAATTAAAAGTGTCGAGCCGACTGTTAAAATAAGCGTTGTCGTTAATACAATTTTTGTGTGCACTGAAAGTCGTTTCATTTCACGGTATTCATAAAGTTCATTTATAACAATAAACCCTAAGCCTCCAATCGTAATAAGTGCACAAATAGTTATTACTACGAAAGGATCATCTACGTACTCTGTTAAGCTCTTAAACCCACCCATTAAATCAAATCCTGCATTATTAAAATTCGATATAGCATGGAAAAATCCGAAATAAATGGCCTTACCTACTGGCATATCGAATGAAAAACGAATAGATAAAATGATACCACCTATAAATTCAATCAGTGCGGTAAATAACAGTATCCTTTTAACTAATTTAACTAGACCAGCAATTGTAATGTTATTAAATGCTTCCTTTAACAAAAGCCTTTCTTTTAAAGAAATTTTTTTCCCTAATAGCAAAAACAATAACGTTGCGAACGTCATAAAGCCCAATCCGCCAATTTGGATAAGAAACAGAATAACTAATTCCCCAAATATCGAAAATGTATCACCGGTATCTACAACAACGAGTCCTGTTACACAGGTAGCAGAGGTAGCAGTAAATAAAGCATCTAAAAATGAAAGACCTTTACTATCGACCGTTGCAATGGGGAGCATTAACAAAAATGTTCCGATTGAAATGATGACGGCGAAGCCTAACACAAGTATTTTGGGAGGATTTAATTTATTTTTAAATGTTTTCATTTTTATCTCCTCATTAAACCTTTCATTTAACTTCTTTCAGCAGGTGTCTAAACATCCGCTGAAAAAGAACGCCACGCCCTGTGGCATTTATCTACAAGTTATCGCTTTTGCGCAAAAACATCTGTAGCTGTCGCTTTGCTTTCGCTACAAAAAACATCTGTAGCTGTCGCTTTGCTTTCGCTACAAAAAACATCTGTAGCTGTCGCTTTGCTTTCGCGCACGTCTACAGGTCTAAGCTCAAAGCTAATTCTCGGCGCAATTATGCCGAGATATAATGGATCACTTTGTATGTTTATGGTGTCCAAAAGCAAGCTGAAAATTCTTAAGGTAATAAAACCAAAAATTCATCGGATTAATTCGTACACTTTCTATTGACCATTTTTAGACAATACGTTATAATTCTTTAGTACACAGCAAATGGTTATTTGCCTATTTGTGTATTGACGTGTGTTCGGAGGGAGGGAAAGAGAGATGTCAAAAACTGTCGTTCGCAAAAACGAATCGCTTGAAGATGCTCTTCGCCGCTTCAAACGTACTGTATCAAAAAGTGGTACAATTCAAGAAGTTAGAAAGCGCGAGTTCTACGAAAAACCTAGCGTAAAACGTAAAAAGAAATCAGAAGCTGCACGTAAACGTAAGTGGTAATTTAATTTCCCATTAAAAATCCCTACGTTCATAACACGCAATTGTATGATTCACTGAGCAGACAAAGATATACCTGAAATTAATCGCATGTCGGTTAATTTCAGGTATTTTACTTTAAGCACTCAAAATTACGTACATATTGAAGAAGCCGAATGTAATCGCTGAGATTCATTCGGCTTTTATGTTATATTCTGATTGTATAAACGTAAATTAATAATTCACACTATAATAAAATTATTAGGATTTTTGAAACTTTTCGGTTAGTCAGTCGTATATACAGGAGAGAAGCATGTTAGAAGGGAGGGAAAAAGATGCGGAGACGAAGAACCCTCAGTTATTTAATAGTTATTTGGATGACATTTTTGTTAGCGTTGCCATTAACGTCGGCTTTTGCAAGTAGTAAGGTGTACCACATACCTATTCATAATGAAGTAGAACGAGGACTTCACGCATTTTTAGAACGAGCTTTTAAAGAGGCGGAAGAAAACTATGCAGAGGCGATTATTTTAGATATTCATACGCCAGGCGGTTTCGTGAATGCAGCAGGTGATATTGCTATGCTAATGGATGCAACGGATATACGTAAGATTGCGTATATTAACAAAGACGCGCATTCTGCAGGTGCTTTTTTAGCCTTACATGCGGATGAAATCTATATGGTGCCAAATGGAACAATCGGGGCGGCTGCAGTAATTGATTCAGCAGGAAATGCAGCAGACTTAAAGGCTCATAGTGCATGGGTTGCTCAAATGGAGGCAGCTGCAGAATCGAAAAATAATCGTAAGCCGATTTATGCACGAGCGATGGCTGATGCATCTGTTGATTTACCAGATTTTCGAGCAGGAAAAGGGAAATTATTAACTTTATCTGCTTCGGAGGCAGAAAAAGTGGGTTATTCTAATGGAACGGTTTCGAATTTCCAGGATCTTTTAAAAGCTACCCAACTAAATGGTAGTGATATCATTCCGGTTGAACCTACTTTTGCTGAAAAACTTGCTCGATTTATTACGAATCCGATTATAGTTCCGATTTTATTGTCGATTGCAAGCTTGGGACTTGTAGTTGAGCTTTATTCGCCAGGTTTTGGTGTTCCAGGTATAATGGGATTGTCAGCACTTGGATTATTTTTCTTCGGGCATATGGTGGCAGGCTTCGCAGGTTATGAAACATTACTTTTATTTATTGTAGGCTTAGCACTTGTTGTTGCGGAGTTTTTTGTCCCGGGAGGTATTGTTGGTATTTTAGGTGGTGTGTTAATCTTACTAAGTCTAATACTGGCAGGTGCAAACATGATGCAAATGCTTGTAGCGATTTTCATTGCGCTTGTTGTAGCGATAATAGGAATGGTGATCCTGATGAAATTTTTTGGTAAAAAATTGCATGTTTTAAACAAGCTAGTCTTGATGGATGCGACAACAACGGAAGAGGGCTATGTCTCTAACGTGAATCGCACAGAGTTGCTCGGAAAAGTAGGTACAACGGTTACACCACTTCGTCCGGCAGGTACAATGCTATTTGGTAGTGAACGTATTGACGTAGTATCGGAAGGTGGCTATGTTGATGCTGGAAAACATGTAGAAGTTATTAAAGTAGAGGGCTCACGTATTGTTGTGAGACAAACAGAAAAAGAGATGGAGGAATAACAAATGGGTATTGATTTTGCATTAATAGGTCCAATTGCGGGGCTAGTCTTATTATTCATTGTTGTCGCGGTATTCTTTACCTTTGTACCAGTGGCGCTGTGGATTTCTGCACTTGCTGCAGGTGTCCGCGTTAGTATTTTCACATTAATCGGTATGCGATTACGTCGTGTAATCCCATCACGAATTGTGAACCCATTAATTAAAGCACATAAAGCAGGTTTACCTGTGACGATTAATCAATTAGAAAGCCACTATCTAGCAGGTGGTAATGTTGACCGAGTTGTCAATGCGTTAATCGCAGCTCATCGTGCAAATATCGAGTTAACATTTGAACGTTGTGCGGCAATTGATTTAGCGGGGCGTGATGTATTAGAAGCTGTACAAATGTCTGTTAACCCGAAAGTTATTGAAACACCATTTATTGCAGGTGTTGCAATGAACGGGATTGAAGTAAAAGCGAAGGCACGTATTACAGTGCGCGCAAACATTGAACGTTTAGTCGGTGGTGCTGGTGAAGAAACGGTTATTGCCCGTGTAGGTGAGGGGATTGTTTCTACAATTGGTAGTGCATCTAGTCATACGACAGTTCTTGAAAATCCTGATATGATTTCTCAAACTGTATTAGCAAAAGGCTTAGATTCTGGAACAGCATTTGAAATCTTATCGATCGATATTGCAGACGTTGATATCGGCAAAAACATTGGTGCTGAATTACAAATTGAACAAGCTCAGGCTGATAAAAACATCGCCCAAGCGAAAGCTGAAGAACGTCGTGCAATGGCTGTAGCAAACGAGCAAGAAATGATTGCACGCGTACAAGAGATGAAGGCAAAAGTAGTAGAAGCAGAAGCTGAAGTACCGCAGGCGATGGCCGAAGCTTTACGTTCGGGTAATCTTGGTATTATGGATTATATGAACTACCGCAACATTCAAGCAGATACAGCGATGAGAGATTCCATTTCTAAAGTAAGCTCAGATAAATCGGAAAAAAATGAACCTAACGAATAAAAAACGGAAAGGAGCAGTACTAATAAGTGGAACAATTAATTATATTTGTGATAATTGCCATAGTCAGCTCTATTTTCGGTAAAGCAAAAAAGAAAGAACAAACAACACCGATGCCTCCTTTTAATAAGGATTCACATGTTGAGCCTCCTGTTAAAACAGAGATGACTTCAGAGCGACCTGCTTCTAAACCACAGAGCTTTGAGGATTTTGCACGTGAATTTTTAGGTGAAAGGAAAAATGAACAGCCTAAAGTGGAAGAGCCGAAAAAAATTGTCGAAGAAACAGGGAATAAGGACATTCCAAGCTATGCAGCTCCACCGTTAATCCCAACTGACAAAGTGAGTCGTACTTCGAATCGAGAAAGTATCGGTCGTTTAGCTGCTGGGAAAAAAGCTGCGGGAGTAGCTGAATCGCAATCTGCTTTTCAATTACCAACATCAAAAAAATCATTAATGCAGGCTGTTGTAATGGCAGAAGTTTTAGGTCCTCCTAAAGCAAAAAGAAAATAACTAGCATGTCCTCCTTTTTCGATGCATATATTGCCGAAGAAGGAGGCATTTTTTATGAGAAAACTATTTCAATTAACGCCACTACTTGAATTATTACAATATAATACATTAAAAATCATTGGCCCATATCGTTTTCTACATGCTGATGCTTCATCATGCTCTTTTATTTATGCAGACTATCATATTACTGTGCGTGGGAAATCAGTGGAAATTAATGCTCTTAAAGAAGAAATGCTTCATCTTTCTGTAGAGGATTTGCAGGAGCTTCATCTGAAAATGACAAAGGATATGGGTGTGAGCGATAATGTGGAATAATCGGCCAATTATCATACGTATAAAGCGCCATGAAAATGTTCATCCTTTTATTCAAGCATTGCATGCACAACATGTGCCATTAAAGCGGATTGTCTTTCGTGAGCAAGAGGTTACTTTTGAAACAACGATGCATTATTTACCAAAGATACGCCGAGTACGTAGTCGATACCGACTGAAAATGGCTATCTATTATGCAGATGAGCTTCAAGTTTTTCGAGCGCAGCTTTGGACTTTACTTGGTCTAGCGTTGATGATAGTAATACCATTGCTATGTGCACAGGTTATTTGGCGTATTGATATTAAAGCGGCAACGCCAGAGTTAGAGGAACGTCTAGGAAAGACCTTTCAAGATACATTTCAACTAGAAACACCTATTTCTAAAAAAGACTTACCCTCAGATGCTGTTATTCGTCAGAAGCTATTAGAAGGGCATCGAGATCTTTCATGGGTGCATATTGAAAAGCATGGTGGACGTGTAACTTTACGGCCTCAGGAATCTCCGAAACAAACTAAACAAACGAATGAGAAACTAGCAACGCATTTAGTAGCAACAAAAAGTGGTGTTATTACGAATTTTAATATTCAAAATGGTGAACGAAAAATTTCAGTCAACGATACTGCTTACGAAGGTGATGTTCTTGTAAGTGGCGTAATTGAAAGTGGCGAAGATCAAGTTTTTGTTGGGGCGAAGGGAGAGGTCTACGCTGATTATTGGCTCGAATGTTCATTTAAAATTCCAACAAAGCTAACGATGGAAACGCTACAACAGAAGCAGTGGCGTGTATTAGTGAAAGGCATTCATCAAGAAAAAGAAAAAATTGACTATGTGCAAAAGAAAGATATACCAAGCTGGCTCGATCAGTATGTATCAATTGTTGAAGAGCAGTACACTAAAAAAGTGCAAGTGGAGCTTGATGAATCCAAAAAAGATTCGCTGCTCTTACCATTACTTCATGAAAAGGTAATACGTTCATTACCTGCGAAAACGGTTATCAAAAAAGAAAACCTTTTACAGGTAAAGTGGGGGAATGGTACAGTTGAAGGGAAAGTTCTATTTTTAGTCAATGAAAATATTGCCAGTCCAATACAAGGCCCACAAGGAGAATGATTATGTCAGAACATTTAACTGTATTACAAGTGGATAATCCAAACGAAGCGGTTATGCTACTCGGAATTTCCGATGCAAATATGAAGTTAATCGAAGAGGCACTACAAGTCCACATTATTACACGTGGTGAACAAATTCAGCTTGCTGGTGAAGAGGATGCAAAGGAACATGCGACTTTCCTTTTACATGCTCTTCTAAAGGTCATTCGTAAAGGAATTAATATTGATCAGCGTGATGTTGCAACTGCTATTGAAATGACACAAAAAGGAACGATTGAATATTTTGCAGAACTTTATGATGAAGAAATTGCACGCACGACGAAAGGAAAGCCTATTCGTGCAAAAACAATCGGTCAACGTGAATACATACAAGCAATCCGTCATAAAGACGTTGTTTTTGGTATCGGTCCTGCTGGTACTGGGAAAACGTATTTAGCGGTAGTCATGGCAACGCAGGCGCTAAAAAATGGGCATGTTAAGCGTATTATTTTAACACGCCCTGCAGTAGAAGCAGGAGAGTCTCTAGGCTTTCTTCCGGGGGATTTGAAGGAAAAGGTAGATCCTTATTTACGACCTCTCTATGACGCTTTAAACGATATTTACGGGACAGAACAAACTCAAAGACTTATTGAACGAGGTACAATCGAAATTGCACCTTTAGCATATATGCGAGGCCGTACATTAGACGACGCCTTTGTTATTTTAGATGAAGCTCAAAATACGACACATCAGCAAATGAAGATGTTTTTAACGCGATTAGGCTTTGGCTCAAAAATGGTCATTACCGGCGACAAAACACAAATTGATCTTCCGAAAAACACGGAATCTGGGTTAATCGTAGCAGAACGTACACTAAAGTATGTAAAATCAATACACTTCCAAATTTTAGAACAGGGCGATGTTGTACGCCACCCAATCGTAGCAAAAATCATCAAAGCCTACGAAGAACAGCAACTTTAATAGGACCGCTAGCGGTCCTATTAAAGTCTGCACCGAAAGTGAAGTGAAACGGAACGACAGGTGCAACTAAGTTTAGAAAGTCTGCACCGAAAGTGAAGTGAAACGGAACGACAGGTGCAACTGGGTTTAGAAAATGTGCATCGAAAGTAGCGATTGTATAAAATTTAACAAACGTGAAAACACTTGGAAAATGGAAAAATTTGTGACAGCTATACAAATTGTATAGCTGTTTTTTTGCTTTCTTATACATTTTTCGGGAAAAATGTTTTTTGAATTGGTATGATAGTAGATAGATAGAGGAGGTGCCGGATGGAGAAACAATTAAAAAAATTTACAGAACTTATTGGCTTCCGCTACTTTTTAATTGTCGTTCTCATCTTAACAGGAGCCCTACAATTTGCTTTTATGTATGGCAATGTTAAAGGTGTTACATATGATTTTAAACCATTACAATTAGCGCCTGAAACAGTACGATCTACTAAAACGATAGAAGATACTTATAAAACACAGCAGGAACGAGAAAAAGCAGCAAATGCGGTTGCGCCAGTCTATCAATTTTCTGCGGATGTTGCTAAGCAGCGAGCTGCGATTGTAACGTCTTTATTTGACTATGTACTTGACGTAAAAGCGGATGTTGAGGGTAGCAAAGAACCTATTCCAATTGACGACCAAGTGACGAAGCTCCGTAAAAAGTTTGAATCCATAGATTCAGAGCAAATGCCGATTATCTTTACCGATTCACAGCTAGAAGGATTGTTAGTACAAAGTGAAGCAGATTTAAAAAGAACAAGTACGCACCTTTCAAAATCTGTGCAGGAATATTTGCAAAAATCTATTCGATCAGAAAATGTATTTGCGGGTCAAAATGATTTTGAGACAAAAATTCGTGGACAACGTGGCTATCCAGATAAAATATTTAATACGGTAGTTTTAATTGGACGGACGAGTATTATCGAAAACGAAACTGTAAACGAAGAACAAACGAAAATTCGAAAGGATCAAGCGAAGGAATCGGTTGAACCAACTCGAATTCTTCAGGGGCAAATCATCGTACAGGAAGGTCAAATTATTGATAATGAGGCATTTCGTCAATTAGAACTTTTAGGTATGGTCAGTAATAAGGCATCGATGAAACCGATTGCAGGGCTGATTATTTTAATACTTTTGGAAATGACGTTTATGTTTGTGTTATTTGAACGTTCGGATACAGATGAGCACAAGAAACGTAATGCCTTGTTGGTGACAGTAATTGTTTATGGTTTATCCATTTTGCTGATGAAATTTATAAGCCTAGTTTCTGGTGGCTTCGATGTTACGGTTGCCTTCCTTTTCCCAACAGCTTTGGCAACAATGCTTGTACGGCTCTTAGTGAATGATCGTGCTGCGGTACTCATTACGGTTATGACAGCGGCATCTGCGGGTGTTATTTTTCAAGAGGGTTATTCATCTGTTATGCAGATGGAAATTACACTGTATATAATTTTTGGAGGCTTTGCGAGCTTATTCTTTTTAGGTAGTATGGAAAAGCGTTCGCATATTCTACATGCTGTAGGTGTTATAGGGCTAGTAAATATGTCGTTTATCGCATTTTATTTACTGATGACACAATCTACTTACGGCTTGTCAGAGTTAGTGTATTACTTTATAGCGGCATTGATATCGGCGCTATTATCAGGTGCTCTTACAATGGGTCTGTTACCATTCTTTGAATCAGCATTTAGTTTATTGTCGTCGTTGCGTTTAATTGAATTATCGAACCCAAACCATCCGTTGCTGAAAAAATTACTAATGGAGGCTCCAGGAACATATCATCATAGTGTAATGGTGGCAAACTTAGCGGAGGCAGCATGTGAGGAAATTGGAGCAGATGGATTACTGGCTCGTGTAGGATGCTATTATCATGATATTGGCAAAACGAAGCGTCCTGCCTTTTTCATCGAGAATCAAATGTCTGGTATTAACCCACATGATTCATTGCCCCCTGAAAAAAGCGCGGAAATTATAATTGCGCATACAACTGACGGAGCTGAAATGCTAAAACGTTATAAGATGCCACAGGAAATTATCGATATTGCCTTGCAGCATCACGGATCTAGTCTGTTAAAGTTCTTCTACTTTAAAGCGAAGGAAGAAGGAAAATGTTTAGATGATACAAAGTACAGATATCCAGGTCCGAAGCCACAAACGAAGGAAGCGGCAGTGATTAGCGTTGCAGATAGTGTTGAGGCAGCGGTGCGATCGATGAAGGAACCGAATGCAGAGAAAATTCAAAAGTTGGTACGCGCAATAATTGATGATCGAGTACAAGACAATCAATTTGATGAATGCGATATTTCAATAAAAGAGTTAAAATGTATAGAGCGAGTACTTTGTGAAACGTTGAATGGAATTTTCCACTCACGAATTGAATATCCAAAGGCAGATAAGTAGGAGGATCTATGATTTTAACAATTGATTTTACAGATGAAACAAATGAAGTAGCTGCTGAGCATATGGAGCTTGTTGAAAAGCTTTTGCAGCATGCTGCGAAAATAGAGAATATGGAGCCGGAAACAGAAGTGTCAGTAACGTTTGTTACAAATGATGCGATTCAAGAAATCAACCGAGAATATCGTGACAAGGATCAACCGACAGATGTTATTTCTTTTGCCTTGGAGGAGTTAGGTGAGGGAGAAATAGAAGTAACATTTGAAGGGATGCCCCGTGTGTTAGGAGATATTATTATTTCAACAGATCGTACGAAAGAACAAGCAGAAGAATACGGGCATACTTTTGAGCGGGAATTAGGATTTTTAGCGGTTCACGGTTTCTTACATCTACTTGGCTATGATCATATGGTGCCAGAAGATGAAAAGGTGATGTTCGGTAAGCAGGATGAGATTTTACAAACTTTCGGCTTAGGACGAGAATAAATGAATGTTCGCAAATTCGTACGCTCCTTTGGGTATGCCTTTAAAGGTATCATTACAGCCTGTACCGAGCAAAATTTCAAGTCCCACTTGCTAAGTGCAGGAATAGTTTTGATTGCTGGCTATTTTACGGATTTATCACATATTGAATGGTATATAGTGTTGCTATTAATAGCACTAATGTTAGTACTTGAAATGATTAATACTGCAATTGAACGAGTAGTGGATTTAGCTTCACCTAATATCCATCCGCTTGCAAAGCAGGCTAAAGATCTTGCAGCAGGCGCAGTACTTGTATTTGCGATATTCAGTGCTATAATCGGATTACTCATATTTATACCAAAATGGTTTTGATAGTACAAAAAATCATTAATCGGTCATGAAGTAGTAACAGTTGTGCTGAAGAAATATGATTTATTCAATTACGCCAAGGCGAAATGGATTTGTAGAGGAGAACATAATGACAATTGATATGCATGCATTACTAGAAGAATCAAAAAAAGCGCGTGAAAAGGCTTATGTACCTTATTCAAAATTTAAAGTTGGCGCGGCGATTTTAACGAAAAATGGAGAGGTTATTCATGGTTGCAATATTGAAAATGCTGGCTATAGTATGACCAATTGTGCTGAACGTACAGCCTTTTTCAAAGCTGTATCAGAAGGTATTTATGATTTTGAGGCGATCGCTATTGTAGCTGATACGGATGGGCCATGTGCGCCATGTGGGGCTTGTCGTCAAGTGATGATAGAATTTTGCAAACCATCTATGCCTGTATATTTAACAAACTTAAAAGGTGATGTCACGGTAACGTCTGTAGGCGAATTACTACCGTTTGCATTCACAACGGAGGATTTAGAGAATGCTGGAAAATAACAATGGCTATAAGTCAGGTTTTATCTCCATAATCGGTCGCCCAAATGTAGGGAAATCAACATTTTTAAACCGTGTTATAGGTCAAAAAATTGCGATTATGAGTGATAAACCACAAACAACACGAAATAAAGTACAAGGTGTACTAACAACAAATGATAGCCAAATGATTTTTATAGATACACCAGGAATCCACAAGCCAAAACATAAGCTAGGGGATTTTATGCTAAAGGTTTCTAAAAATACTTTGCGTGAAGTGGATGTTATTATGTTCATGGTAAATGCAGAGCAGAAACTTGGGAAAGGTGACGAATTTATCCTTGAAATGTTGGCGGGTAATCCAACGCCTGTCTTCCTAGTGATTAATAAAATCGATCAAATTCATCCTGATGAACTAATGGGGATTATTGAAAGTTACAAAGAGCGTTATGACTTTGCTGAAATAGTTCCAATTTCCGCATTACAAGGGAATAATGTTGAAAATTTATTAGCAACATTAGCGAAGTATTTACCAGAAGGTCCACAATATTACCCAGCAGATCAAGTAACAGATCATCCTGAGCGTTTTATTATTTCAGAGTTAATTCGTGAAAAAGTGTTACATTTAACGCGTGAAGAAATACCCCATTCCATTGCTGTTGTTATTGATAAAATTCGCCGTGATGAAGAAAATGAAGATAAAATTCGTGTAGCAGCAACAATTATCGTGGAAAGGGATTCTCAAAAAGGGATTGTCATTGGTAAACGTGGAGCGCTATTAAAAGAAGTAGGGATACGTGCAAGAAAAGATATTGAAATGCTTCTTGGTTCAAAAGTGTATTTAGAGCTTTGGGTAAAGGTACAAAAGGATTGGCGAAATAAATCAACACATTTACGTGACTTCGGTTTCCGTGATGATGAATATTAATAGGAAAAGCTGTTAAGTTCCAAAGCTTACTAACATTCCTGTTTATCGCTGTAGTTTTAAATGGAGCTGTCCAATAATTATTGGAGAGCTCTATTTTCACTTCTTTCAGCAAGTGTTTTTTGTAGCGAAAGCAAAGCTACAGGAATTTGGACACTGCTGAAATAGAGGGACGCAGTCTAAGGACACCACATCTTGTGGCAATATTGCTGTGCGAAAGCAAACGACTGTGCAATACATGACTGAGTGACCAACATCGTGTTGCTGTCGCTACGTTAGCTCTAAAGCCTCCGGACGCGCATTATTGATTGCAAAGCTTGTAGAAAGGAGGAGGATCGATGCTTCATAAATGGGAAGGAATTGTCCTAAAGGTGCGTGCCTATGGGGAATCAAATAAAATTGTAACATTACTAACAAGAGAAGCAGGAAAGGTTGCAACAATGGCGCGTGGAGCGAAGAAGCCTTCCAGTAGGCTAGCATCCGTGACACAGCCATTTACGTATGGCATGTTTATGGTACAGCATCATACCGGTATGGGGACATTGCAACAAGGAGAGCATCTAAATTCAATGCGTCATATTCGTGAGGATATAATGGCAACGGCCTATGCAAGTTATATAATGGAGCTTGTCGAACGTGTAGTAGAAGAGGGGAAACCAGAGCCACTTGCATTTGATGTGCTCCTTCAAGCATTACAAGCAATTGAGGAAGGTTACGACCCGGAGGCCATTACATTGTTCGTTGAATGGAAAATGCTACCCTATACGGGTGTGCAGCCTATATTACATGCTTGTGCTGCTTGTGGGGCAGTAGACGGTGAATTTGCATTTTCTTTTGTGCAGGGAGGTTTTTTGTGTCATCGTTGTTATCATCATGATCCTTATATCATTCGATTAACACCGACTCAGCTTAAGCTTATCCGAATGTTCTATACTGTTCCAATTGACCAAATTGGGAAATTAGAATTAAAAAAGGAAACCAAATATTTTATTAAAAAAATAATTACAACAATTTACGAAGAACAAACAGGAATTCGTTTTAAGACTAAAAAATTTATTGAACAGCTTGAAAGAACGCCTGAATTTCAGTTAAGAACGAGTACCGATCAAGTAAAAAAGCCAGAAGACCATTAATTATGATCTTCTGGCATTTTACTTTTTACATTACAAAATATTAATATTCTTCTGGATCTTCCAAGAACTCGTAAGAAGCAGCCCATTTATTAGCGATTTTTAGAAAATCAATATATAGGTAAGCAGTTTCACCATTTTTACCTGTTATATGTAAAATAGATGTGCCTTCTGCTAATGGTGTAACATTTACTTTCTTATCCTTTATTGTCGCTTTCACAGCAGCTGGCTCAGAATTAAATTTTTCTAAGGCAACATGTGTTGGCTCGAACGATAGATCGCTACTTGAAAACGTTAACTCATCTGTAACTTGATACAAATCAATACTACGCACGAAATCATATGTATTGACATCAGCAGCCATTATTTGTTGTTGAGTACCGTTAGTGAAAGTAAGCATATATTGACCATTTTTAAAGATAGAAAGTGTAGCAGAATTAGTCGTTGGTTTAAAACTATATAATTCAGGAGATAAAGCTTGACCATCTGCAGTTTGAATACTTACCTTAGTAGGAACAAATTTTAAATTACTTTCCATTAAGTTTAGCGGTAAGTTTTCTGCATAATCCTCTTCTTTCACTTTTTGAAGCGTTGTTTGTAGCTTTCCGTTTACTTTCTTCACATTTACTAAGTAATAGACATCTGTAAATTCTTCCGTATCTTCTTTAAAGCCCGTAATAACTAATTTTCCTGTGCCTTCTTTAAGCGGTTTAATTGTAATGGACTCTGTCATATAATCTTCTTCATCTTCAACCCATGTAAAGATATCCTCTGCGGGGTTAATGCCGCCATAAGAAGCAAAGATATAGTCTTGCTTAAATTGGCTAGCAAAAATTGTGACGTTGCCTTGAGCTTTTTCAGCACGTACAACAAAAAGTGCTAACTGGGAGCGTTTTACATTAGTTTGTGGTCCGAAGGTAGTAGGCGTTGTACCTTTTGTAATGCTATTGGCAAAAAGTGTTTTTATATATGGTTCGTATTCGCTACCTTCGTCGACATCATCGAAAGGAATGTAAATGCCGTTTGTAATTGGTAATTTAAAACCTTTTACAATCATTTTTGACATTTGTCCACGTGTAATATTTTTAGTTGGGTTGAAATAGCCATTAGTTCCGCTAATAATACCTGCATTTGCTAAAGCAGCAATTGCGCCATAATTTGGATCGCCGGGTTTTATATCCTTAAAATTTGGATTTTTCACATGAACCGTATCTAGCTTTAAAATACCAGCTAAAATTTTCGCAGCTTGTGTACGAGTAATTGAATTCTCAGGTTTAAAAGTGCCATCGGGGTAGCCTGATATAATGCCACGTTGAGCTAAGTTAATAATAGCTTGACCTTCTTCAGATGACACATTTTTCACATCGGAGAATACCGATGCAGCATGTGCCGGGGGTGCAATGGCAATAGCGCTTGTTGCTAGTGCTGATGCCATTGCGATGTGATAAAAACGATTGCTTTTCAAAAAAATTCCTCCAAAGTACATAAAAAATTTTTATAGCTAGGACCATCCTGTTAAATAGGTTGGAATCTCCATGAATTGTTAAATTATTGTTATTTAACGTTTAAGATTAACTATAATACTTTATTTATATCAAAATGATGAAGATGAGAATAGAGGGAATTATATGATGTTAAAAATTAACATGGATAAAATGCTTGTTCATCAACAAGTATTAGCTATTAATTCCTTATCGGCTGGGACGTATTTTAGGTGAGATAAAATATATAAAAATGATTTCAATAATGTAAAATTTTCTTAAAAGGTAATGTTTGTATAGTATTGTGAGATTTTAGGACGAAATGAGTGATTTTTTGTAATTTACAGAAAATATTATTTGTGATATAAATTTAACTATAAATTATAAAAATATGCTTTTAGTTCTATTGTATAGGATTTTCTATCTTTTTTATGGTTGTTGATAGCTGTTGTTAACAGAATTGGTTAGATATAAATTACTGAATTTTGAATAGTTTTTAACATAAACATAGTAGTAACGATTCATTTGTATACCATAAACTAGTTGAAAAGGCATTTTAATCTATGCTATTGTAAA
This sequence comes from Lysinibacillus sp. CNPSo 3705, assembly GCF_028674935.1. NCBI lineage: Bacteria > Bacillati > Bacillota > Bacilli > Caryophanales > Bacillaceae > Lysinibacillus > Lysinibacillus sp. CNPSo 3705. The sequence goes on from NZ_JAQZSD010000023.1 coordinate 24,741, forward strand.
TAATATAGATGATCTTTAACTTCTTTCAGCGTATGTCCAAACGTCCGTTGAAAGAAGTTAAAGCCTCCAAAACGCAATTGTGCCGAGGCATAATTGATGAACAACGCAGTCTATCGAAGAAGGAGGGAGTCACATAATGCTTGGATATTGCATATGTGGCAGAAAATATGCTAAGAAAAGTGACGTTAAGTATTGATGAAGTTGAAGCCAATGATATTTTAGCTGAAGATATTTTTTCTGATTATCGTTTACTCGCTAAAAAAGATTTAGTTTTAACGGAACGAATTATTGCTTTACTTAAGCTTAGAAAAGTAGACCAACTATCTGTATATTTACCAACTAATTCAGTCCGAATTGTTCATGATTTAAGTATGCAGCATACAAAGGATTGCTGGGATATATTTGCACCACTACTCGATAAGAAGGATGACGTAGGAGAGTATAAAGATAAGGTGAATACCCTTTTTATGACTACATTAGAAAATGTTGTGCATGAATTGCGCTATGGTCAAATTTTAAAAAGTACCCAAGATACTACTTATGTACAAAATGTTTTTGCACAAATTTTAGAAAAAAAACATCGCTATGAATTACTTATGCGATTAAAGGAATGGGATGAGTATTCCTTTGTTCATTCATTTGATGTTTTCGTTTTAGGTACTATCTTTGCACGTTATTTAGGGTTAACCGATATTGTAACGCTAGCAAGGGGCTATTTGTTCCATGATATTGGGAAGGTGTTTATCCCGCAAGAAATATTAAATTTAAAACGGAAATTATCAGAAGATGAGTTTGACATTGTTAAAACTCATACGACTAAAGGTTATGAGTTGCTCTTAGAAAATGGGGAAGAGGATATTGCCTATTTAGCACGTGATCATCATGAACGTTTTGCCGGTAAAGGTTATCCGAATAAGCTTTGTGAGGACGATATGCGTGAGGGAGTTCAATTACTGCAAATTATAGATGTTTATTCAGCTATGACATCAAAGCGTGTATATCATTCGGGATATGCTGCAACAGATGCATTAGCTGTTTTATATCGTGATCGACATTTATATAACGAGAAATTTATGCACAAATTTGTAGAGTGCTTAGGGATTTATCCTGTTAACTCGGTCGTTCAATTATCAAATAATCGAAGTGCACAAGTAGAACTTGTCTATGATTTATTCCCAACGTTACCTAAAGTTAAGTTGTTGGATGAACAAAAGTCAATGATTTTACCTTTAAATTATAATGTGAAAATTGCGAAAATGATTGATTATCGTGCGAACAGCTTTGAAGAAATTTTTAATTTATTTATAGAACAATTAATTCGTTGTGACGAAAATGGCTTAAGAGTCTACTTTAATAAATTAATAGATCATTTACATCCTAAAGAAATTATTTTAAAAATATTTTTACCTGCCTTTCGAATTCTACGTTTATTAACAAGGGAAATTCAAACAGATGTGAAAAAATACAGGAACTCTATTACTATATTAAAGAAACTGTTAGAAGAGCAATTACATATATTGTATATGGATTATCAGCATGAGAAAACAACGATATTAGTTGTGGAAACTTCACTACGTGAAAATTTCTTCATTAAACTTGTGCAAAGTATTTTGTATATTGATAAAATTGTGCCGTTCTTTATTAATCCAGATGATGACCAGAGCATTACGCAATTAATGGAACATTGTAACGTAAATGTAGCGTACTTTATTGGGGAAGAGCTGACAGTTGATAAGAGAGTTCGCACGATGCGAGAAGGAACATTCCTTTTTTATTCGCTTGTAGATATTGAGGAACTACTTATTAGTTTAGTAGGCATGAATATGAAAAGGTTTTCATTTGAGGAGAAAATGCAAGAGCGCTTGTTTTCATTATTAAAGACATAAGGAAGAGGGAGTCGCTTAAAATGCGACTCCCTCTTTATACTGATGAATTTTAGAATTGAAGATGTTTTTCGATGTATGCTTTCACATCTGTAATTGGCATACGAACTTGATCCATTGAATCGCGATGACGCACTGTAACTTGACCATCCTCTTTTGAGTCAAAATCGTAAGTGATACAGAATGGTGTACCAATTTCATCTTGACGACGGTAACGTTTACCGATTGATTGTGACTCGTCAAAGTCAACTGGGAAAGATTTACGAAGCTCTGCCCATACATCTGTAGCTTCATCCGAAAGCTTTTTAGAAAGTGGTAGAACTGCAGCTTTAAATGGTGCTAGAGCAGGGTGGAAGCGTAACACTGTACGCTTATCATCCCCTTCAAGCTCTTCTTCGTCATAAGCGTCGCAAAGGAATGCTAATGTTACACGGTCTGCACCTAAAGAAGGCTCGATACAATATGGAACATAACGTTCGTTTGATACTGGGTCAATGTAAGTGAAATCTTCACCAGAATGCTCCATATGCTGTTTTAAATCGAAATCTGTGCGATCCGCTACGCCCCATAGTTCGCCCCAACCGAATGGGAATTTAAATTCAATATCAGTTGTAGCATTTGAGTAGTGAGACAATTCGTCTTCTTCATGATCACGAAGACGCATAGAATCTTCCTTCATGCCTAAATTTAATAACCAATTTTTACAAAATTCTTTCCAATATGCGTGCCATTCAAGGTCTTCGCCAGGTTTGCAGAAAAATTCAAGTTCCATTTGTTCAAATTCACGTGTGCGGAAAGTGAAGTTACCTGGTGTAATTTCGTTACGGAATGATTTACCGATTTGTGCAATACCGAATGGTGTACGTTTACGCATTGAACGTTGTACGTTTTTAAAGTTTACGAAAATACCTTGTGCTGTTTCTGGGCGTAAATAAATTTCATTAGTAGAAGATTCTGTCACACCTTGGAATGTTTTAAACATTAAATTAAATTGACGAATATCTGTAAAATCAGCTTTACCACAATCCGGGCACACTACGTCATACTTAATCATCGTTTCTTTCATTTGATCAAATGTCATACCATCGACAATGATTTCATCGCCTTTTGCTAGCGCAGCGTCCTCGATAATTTTGTCAGCACGATGGCGCGCTTTGCATGCTTTACAATCAATCATTGGGTCATTAAAGTTGCCAACGTGACCAGAAGCAACCCAAGCTTTTGGGTTCATTAAAATTGCAGCATCTATTCCAACATTGTGCTCTGATTCTTGGACAAACTTTTGCCACCACGCTTTTTTAACATTGTTTTTTAATTCAACACCTAGTGGACCGTAATCCCAAGTGTTTGCTAAGCCTCCGTAGATTTCAGAGCCAGGGAAGACAAAGCCGCGATGCTTCGCTAAAGATACGATTGTTTCCATTGATTTGTTTGCCATAAAAAATAGCCTCCTTCATAGTTTTCACAGAGTGAACATTGATTTTGTTTTAGCGAATCTATACAATTCGCTAGAGATTTTTTTAATTTAGGTAGGACTAAATTAAAAATAGCACCCGTCTCCGGGCACAATGAATGCCCAGGGACGAGTGCTAAAACCCGCGGTTCCACCCTGATTGTTTTAAACACGTTGTTTAAAACCTCTTTTCAAAAAAGTTAGCTCAAGGAGTGCCTTTTCTCTGTTACTATGTAGACTTTCACCATCTTCTACTCGCTTTAAAGTGGAACAGATACTTTTTTCCTATCATCGCCTATAAAACGCAAATCGCTCGAAAATACATTTAGAGCAAGCGTATGTGTCAATATTGTAGCATGTAGTTCTTTTCTTCGCAATAATTATTAAAATAGTATATAATAATTGGAGCATAAGTATAACACTATTAGATTTGAGGCGGTGAGTCCAATCGAACTCAATAAACGTCAGGAAGACATTTTACAAATTGTGAAAGAAAACGGCCCAATCACAGGCGAACATATTGCAGAACGTCTCAATCTGACAAGAGCAACTTTAAGACCAGATTTAGCAATACTTACAATGGCGGGCTTTTTAGATGCTAGACCTCGTGTTGGCTATTTCTATTCAGGTAAAAAAGCATCCGTTACATTGACGGATAGTATTAACAATTTAAAAGTGAAAGATTTCCATTCAGGGCCAGTTGTTGTACCGGAAACAATGACTGTTTACGATGCGATTTGTTTCATGTTTTCAGAGGATGTTGGCACACTCTTTGTCGTAGATAAAAATGAGTTTTTAACAGGGGTACTTTCTCGAAAAGATTTATTACGAACAAGTATTGGCACACAGGATTTAAACAAAATTCCTGTACATATAATTATGACACGAATGCCAAATATTTCGTACTGTGAGAGAGCAGATTCTTTAGTTGTTGCAGCGAATAAACTAATAGAACGAGAAGTTGATTCGCTACCAGTAGTAGAGCCACAAGAAGGTGGTTTGAAAATCGTTGGTCGTCTTACAAAAACAACGATTACACGAGCTTTCTTATCACTGGCACAGAATGACTAAATAGTTGAAGGAGAGCAGCATGAAAAGACTACGGGTTTTTGTTGTATCTGATTCAGTCGGTGAAACAGGTGATCAAGTAGCGAAAGCGGTTATTAGCCAGTTTCGACCTAGTTTGGAAAACACAGTAATTCGCCGTTTTCCTCATATACAATCAGAGGAGCTCATTCGGAAAATTGTATGCCTTGCAGCGAAACAGAATGCATTTATTGTATACACGCTTGTTCGCCAGGAGATGCGATCGTTATTACATGAATTGTGTGAGCATGAAAATGTCTATGCTGTCGACATCTTAGGGCCTGCTTTAAAAACAATGACAACATTTGTGGAAGAATTCCCATTAGAAGCACCAGGAATTGTTCACCAGCTAGATGATGATTATTTTAAAAAAATAGAGGCTATTGAATTTGCAGTAAAATATGATGATGGTAGAGATCCACGTGGTCTTTTACAGGCTGATATTGTGTTAGTCGGTGTTTCACGTACCTCTAAAACACCGTTATCACAATATTTAGCACATAAACGCTATAAGGTGGCGAACGTACCTTTAGTACCAGAGGTGGAGCCACCAGAAGAACTATTACAAATTGATCCGAAAAAATGTTTTGGTTTAATTATTTCTCCTGATAAATTAAACTCAATTAGAAAAGAGAGACTAATGTCTCTTGGATTGAATGATGATGCTATCTATGCGCAGCATAATCGAATATTAGAGGAAATCCAACATTTTGAAAAAATTGTCGCTACAATCGGTTGTAAGGTTATTGATGTGACAAACAAAGCTGTTGAGGAAACAGCGAACGTCATTATTGAGCATATCTCGAACTGTAAATAAGAAACGAATGATGATAAACCACCTCATGGATAGAGGCGGTTTTTTTGAGTGGTTTTGAAAATAGTATAGATAAAAACTAATTTTTGTTTTATAATAATAAAATTGTGGTAAAAATATTTATTAAGAGAAAAATCCTATTTTTTTGTCGAGAAATAAAGGATTTTTAAATCGGATAGCGAATTGTGTTTTAGAACGTAATTTAAAAGATGGTGATAAGATTTGGCAGGGAAGATTCCTGAAGAAGTGATTGAACAGATTCGCTCACAATCGGAGATTGTTGATGTCATAAGCGAATACATGCAGCTTACAAAGCGTGGGCGCAATTGGTTTGGGCTCTGTCCATTTCATGGAGAACAAACGCCATCTTTTTCTGTGTCATCAGACAAACAAATTTTCCATTGCTTTGGTTGTGGTGCAGGCGGTAATGCTATTACTTTTGTTATGGATATAGAAGGTATTTCTTTTCCTGACGCTGTCGTGAAACTTGGTGAACGTGTTGGCATACAGTTAGATATTGGGCCAAGTTTACCTGAAGTAACGAAAAAGGTATCTAAAGCGGAAGAAAGGATGAAAGAAGCTCACGCTTTTGCAGCAGATTTTTTTCATCATTTACTGTTAAATACTGAAGATGGTGAAGAACCTTTAAATTATTTGCTAGAAAGAGGATTTACAAGGGAACTTATAGAATCTAATAGCATTGGATGGTCTCTTCCAAGCTTTGATGCATTAACGATATTGCTTGAAAGAAAAGGTTATAACTTACAAGAAATCGCGGAAAGCGGTTTAGTAATTAAGCGTGAAGGGGAAGAACGCTATTTTGATCGTTTTAGAGGGCGTATTATGTTTCCCATTCGTGATGAGAACGGAAAGGTTATAGCATTCTCAGGGCGAATCCTTTCATCTACTGGTGAAGAGGCAAAATATTTAAATAGTCCAGAATCACCAATTTTTCAAAAGAGTGAAGTGCTATATAACCTAGATAAAGCACGAACCTCGATTAGAAAAAATCGTCAAGTAGTATTGATGGAAGGGTTTATGGATGTTTTAGCAGCAACCTCTGTGGGTGTAACGAATGCTGTAGCAACAATGGGCACTTCGCTTACGAATCAGCATATCACAAAGCTAAAGCGCTTAGTAGAGCAGATTACGATTTGCTATGACGGTGATAATGCTGGGTTTGATGCGGCGAAAAGAGCAGCACAGTTACTTCAAACGGAACGTATGAAAGTCAATATTGCGGTGTTACCAGATAAGCTAGATCCCGATGAATACATTCGTAGTTTAGGTGGACAAGCCTTTAAAGAACAAATTTTGGAAAACCCTCATGCGTATATTGCTTTTATGATGATGCATGCTAGACGAAATAAGAACTTTCAGTTTGAAAATGATACGCTTCAATATATTCAAGAAGTTCTTGAACAACTGGTAGGTAGATCATCACCAGTTGAACGAGATTTGTATATAAGACAGCTATCGAAAGAAACAAACATCTCGGAAGAAGCAATTTATGCTCAATTCCGAAAGCTAGAGGCCAATCAGGTTCGTTCCGCAAAAGTGGAAATGCCTGTTCAAACGCCTTCGATGCCGGTCACTCAGCAACATAAGCCTATGGACGCAGCTGAACGTGCCGAACGTTTATTACTGGCTCATATGCTTCATAATATAGATGTAGTGGACAGGGTATTACGTAGTGAGCAAAAAGATCCATTTGTACGAGATGCTTATATGGCAGTTTTTGTTCGCTTAGTAGGATTTTATGAGGAATATGGTCATCCTGATTATCAGCGTTTTGTTGAGATATTAGATGACGCTGAATTACGCAAGATTGTAATGGAAGCGGCATTAGCGGAAAGAGATCCTGACCAAGCAGATGCAGAGGTCACGGACTCCATACGTCAGCTGCAAAAATATAGAATTGAGCAAGAAATTCAACAAAAGATGCATGAGTCAAAGGAAGCGGAGAAGATGCATGAGTATGCGCGTGCACTTGAAATCGCCCAACAGATTATTCATTTAAGAAAATCGTTATCGGCGATTTAACCCGATTCGGTTGTTTAGAAGGAGGAAGGTTTATGGCGGACAAGTCAGAACGTTCAAAAGAGGTAGAAGTAGAAATTACATTAGATGAAGCAAAAAAAATACTACAAGAAAAAGCAAAAACAGAAGGTGAAATTTCTATGAAAGAAATTTCAGAGAAACTAGCGCCTTATGAATTGGAGAACGAAGAGATTTTCCACTTTGCTGAGGATCTTGAAAAGGCTAAAGACATTCAAATCATTGGAAAAGAAGAGTTTGAAGAAGAAAGCTTAATGAAAGAAGAAGCAAACGAAGAGACTTTTGATTTAAATGATTTGAGTGTACCACCGGGTGTTAAAATAAATGACCCTGTACGTATGTATTTAAAAGAAATTGGTCGGGTTGATTTACTTTCTGCCGAGCAAGAAATTGCCTTAGCTGAGCGTATTGAGCAAGGTGACGAAGAAGCACGTAAACGCCTAGCTGAAGCGAACTTACGTCTTGTTGTATCGATTGCAAAGCGCTATGTTGGCCGTGGAATGCTATTCCTTGATCTAATTCAAGAGGGGAATATGGGTCTTATCAAGGCTGTTGAGAAATTTGACTACCGTAAAGGTTTTAAATTCTCCACTTATGCAACATGGTGGATTCGCCAAGCGATTACACGTGCAATTGCGGACCAAGCACGTACAATTCGTATTCCAGTGCATATGGTAGAAACCATTAATAAATTAATTCGTGTACAACGCCAATTACTACAAGACTTAGGTCGCGAGCCATCTCCAGAAGAAATTGGTGAGGAGATGGATTTAACACCTGAAAAAGTACGTGAAATTTTAAAAATTGCACAGGAACCAGTATCTCTTGAAACACCAATTGGAGAAGAAGATGATTCACATTTAGGAGACTTTATTGAGGATTCAGAAGCTCAATCTCCATCTGACCATGCAGCTTATGAATTGTTAAAAGAGCAATTAGAGGATGTGCTAGATACATTAACTGACCGTGAAGAAAATGTCCTTCGCTTACGTTTTGGTTTAGATGATGGTCGCACACGTACATTAGAAGAGGTAGGGAAGGTATTTGGTGTAACACGTGAACGTATTCGCCAAATTGAAGCGAAGGCTCTTAGAAAGCTACGTCACCCTTCTCGCAGCAAGCGTTTAAAAGACTTCTTAGAATAAAGACAAAAAGTTGGGCTATCTAATTAGTAATGACTAATTGGATAGCCCTTTTTTAGGCTATTATTATATTCACATGAAATAGGAGAATACGTGTGAACGTGAAGTAAAACCCGCGCAAAATTGTCATCATTTTCCCTAGAACCTACTAAACATAGTAAATATTTTTTCGATAAATGTTATAGCGAGTAATTAGAATGAGTCAATCTTGATTATTTTTGCTACTTTATACAGATGTGTTATTAACAATTTTAAGATAAAATTGTAATAACAACCATTATTAAGCAATGTTTGGAGTATACACTATGACAAATCCTCGAAAAAAAATAATCTTGAATGAGATTTTGTTTTGGAAGCAAAATAAGCTATTACCAGAGCATTACTGTGATTTTTTAGCGGCTCTATATGCAGAGGGGTCAGATATAGAGGAGTTAGAACCAGTACATCATAAACAGGCTATATTCCCTTCAGAAAAGAGAAGGCTGCTACTTATAATTGCAGGTATATGTATTGCAATAATTACGTTGCTGTCTATTTATTTTACAATATCGTCCTTAATGATAATTTTAACGGTTGTCGTTGGCATAGCTGCAGTGATATTATTTTTGACGGCGTTTCGGATGGCAGGAAAAAATGATCTTCTAGCCCCTGTTTTTCATTTGTTAGGTGCTATTTTATTATTTAGTATGTCTATTCGAATTTACACTACATATTTTAATGGCAATAATAGTGCATTGTTTTGCTTGATTGCAGCAAACTGTGGGGTTTGGCTTTGGTCAGGTTTAAAAATGAAGCTACTTTATTTTACGGTCTCAGGTGTCCTAGGTTTTCTGGCATTGATTAGCTACTATATCATAAACGTTTGATAGGAACTCATTTTGTAAAATAGTTTCGCTGACAAAGACAAGAATCTGTTTGCTTTCCAATAGCTAACGGATTCTTTTTTGTTTTAAAATTGGGTCTGTAATGGAGCCTACACTATGTTGATGAAAATTATAATCGTATAGCTTATTTGGCGAATGGATGATTACATAAAGAAATTTTGATTTTCTTAGTATATGACTGTGCAAAGAGAGGAAAGATAACAGCGTAGAAGGAAGTCGTTCAGAAGATCATGGATAGTCCAAATATTGGGGATTTCAAGACATATTTTATCCAATAGTTACAGAAATGTCGAAATTGTTACAAACAAAGGAAAACTTAGCGAATAGGCTTTTCGTTTTTTGGTTAATGAAGTACAATATTAGATGTTGACTGATTCTATATTATCATAGAAGTAGATTTACAATGAGGAGGGGAAATATATGAAAAACAATCCAGTCGTTCCTTACATCTTAATTTTAGCATTTGGTATTGGTCTTATTTTCTTTATGTCTTTAATAGGCGCAGAGAACAAAAAGGAAATCGCTGCTGAAAAAGAGGGTGGTGGCGAAAAAACAGAAGCTACTGATGACTCTGCATTAGTACAATCTTGTGTTAGTTGTCATGGTACTGACTTAACTGGTGGTATGGGTCCAAATCTACACGGCAAAGATGAAGCTCGTATCGTAGATGTTTTAACAAACGGAATCCCAGGAACTCCAATGACGCCTGGTATGAAAAACGAAGCGGAAGCGAAAGCAATCGCTAAGTACATTTCAACTCTAAAATAGTCTAAAAAAGTAGCTGTACTGAAAGCGTTTAATCGTAATCGGTACAGCTACAATTTATTTATTTTCATTTCAGTTAATGAAAAATGGAGTTGCTCAAAATTTGAGTCAACTCCATTTGTTTTTTTTCACGACATCATACATACTAAGAAAGAACACTATTTAAGACAGGCGGTAAAAATAAATGAACGCACAAAAATTATCAAAGCGATTAGAAACAGTAGCAAAATATGTACCCTCTGGTGCAGTTGTAGCCGATATTGGTAGCGACCATGCCTATTTGCCATGCTACTTAATTCATAAAGGTATTGCTTCTTACGCAATAGCAGGGGAAGTTGTGAAAGGACCATTTGAATCAGCAGTTGGACAAGTGCAAAAGGAAGGCTTAACAGAAAAAATTACAGTACGGCTCGCGAATGGCTTAGCGGCTGTTGAAGAAGCTGACCATGTAGATACAGTTACGATTGCCGGAATGGGTGGACCTCTTATTGTTTCCATTTTGGAGAAGCATCCTGAAAAATTGCAAGGGGTAACAAGGCTTATTTTGCAACCAAATATTCATGCTAAAGTGATTCGCGAATGGGCATTAGCAAATAATTGGGCAATCCAGGACGAAGAAATTTTAGAGGAAGACGAAAAAATTTATGAAATTCTTGTTTTGCAAAGAAGCACAATGACGTTATCGGAACCAGAAATTTTATTTGGTCCGAAATTAATGCAACGAAAATCACCATCATTTATAAAAAAATGGTCACGTGAAAAAGAAAATTGGCAGCGTGTATTAAAGTCCATTGAAGGCGCAGATCAAACACCTGAAATTGAAGAAAAACGTGCAGAGTTAGTAGCTCTACTCAATTTAGTGGAAGGGGTTCTATGAGATGAAAACAGTTAACGGTCAGGAAATTATACAATTGTTCGAATCATGGTCGCCTAAAAAACTAGCATGTATGGAAAATGACCCAATTGGTCTTGCGATCGGTACATTAAATAAACCTGTTAGTAAAGTATTGGTCACATTAGATGTTAATGAAGCAGTTGCTGAGGAAGCTATTGCACAAGGATGTGAGCTAATAATAGCGCATCATCCACCGATTTTTAGACGACTTTCAAATATTCGTACGGACAATCCAGCTGGGCGTTTATATGAAAAGCTACTAAAAAATGATATTGCCGTTTATGCTGCACATACGAATTTAGATGTAGCTGAAGGCGGTGTTAACGATTTACTAGCGGATGCTTTACAGCTTGAAAACCGTTCTATTTTAGAAGAAACATATGCGGAAAATATGTTGAAGCTAGCAGTTTTTATACCGACTACAAATGCCACTGATTTACGTGAGGCATTAGCAAAAGCAGGAGCAGGTCGTATTGGAGATTATGAAGCGTGTAGCTATACTACATTAGGAGAAGGGCGTTTCCGTGCACTAGAAGGTGCAAACCCACATGTGGGTTCTATTGGTGAAATACATGTTGAAGAAGAAGTGAAGGTAGAAGTTGTATTTCCGGAATCTATAAAAAATCGTGTATTAAAGGCAATGTTAAACGCACATCCATATGAAGAACCAGCTTATGATATCATTCGCTTAGACCAGCAAACGAATGTAATGGGCTTAGGACGAGTTGGTTATTTACCACAAGAAATGACGCTTCATGAATTTACGCAATTCGTTAAACAGCAGCTAGCCGTACCCGCTGTCCGCGTTGTTGGTGATTTACAGTCGAAGGTGAAAAAAGTTGCGCTTGTCGGTGGCGACGGCAATAAATATATCTATTCTGCGAAGCGTGCCGGGGCGGATGTATTTTTAACAGGAGATATGTATTTCCATACTGCACAGGACGCTCAAGCAATTGGTCTACAAATCGTAGACCCAGGACATCATGTGGAGAAAGTGATGATTGCAGGAGTAGCTAACAAGATGGCAAGAATGTGTGAGGATAAAAAATACTCTGTTGAATTTGTACAATCTACTATTCATACAGAACCTTTTTTATTCGTGTAAGAGAGGGGAATATCTATGGCGCATGAAAGACCTGCCGGCAATAAGGCCGGCAAGTTATGGATGATGGTTGGTTTGCTGATTGCTGTATTTGGGGTAGGTTTGACATTGATGACGAATACGATGAATGCCAAAAAAATTGATACTATGACAGAGCAATGCGAAAAAGACGGGGGAGAAGCCATCGTCTCAAAGGAAAAGAATTTTCTATCAACAAACTATTCATTTAAATGTAAAAAGTAATAATAACAAGGCTGAATTATCGTATTTAAAATAATTCAGTCTTTTTGTGTAGAAAACAAAACGCTTAAGGAAATCTTTGTGAATGTTGTGCTCTAAAAATGAGGGTGATTTCCGTTCCAGGCTACTCGCTTTCCTGTGGGCGAGCGTCGAGCCGCTTCCTCCGCTAAAGGAACGAAGGCTAAGTGCGTCACATCCTGTGACAATGCCTTCGTGACCAACATCGTGTTGGCCTCAGGGTCTCGCCTGTCTCGCCTTCCCACGGGAGTCGAGTAGCCTTCCACTCCAATCAGCAATAGCGTATAACTTTTATAAATTTTATTTATTTCAAAAGTGAACACTATTATTATTCACCATAATCAAACAGAAAAGACTTATAACAGTGACGCAATTGTAAACCTATTATTGCTAACGCTAAGATTTCGCACAAAGATGCCGTCGCTGTTTCGTTGTATCATTATTAATTAGAGTAACATGCCAATAGATACATGCTAAATGGTTGATTGTAGTGGAGGCTGGGCGACTCCTTGGGGATCAGCAAAAGAGGAACGAAGGCTAAAAGCATCACATCCTGTGATAACGCCTTCGTGACCAACATCGTGCTGCTGTCGCTACGTTGCACTCACGCTTTCGCGCAAAAACAAATGCTTTATCTGCGCGAAAGCGAAGCGTCAGCGGCAAATGTTTTATCTGTGCGAAAGCGGAGCGGCAGCAACAAAGCGCCCAGCCGGAACGGAAATCAGCCCCTCGTTTTGCCGAAGAGCCAAACATAATTTATTGTGAAACTTTAATATAATTGACATAATACGGAATATGAAGACTGAATTATAGTATTTAATATAATTCAGTCTTTTTGTGTATGCATGAATTAATTTTAGAGTATTATGATAGGTGAGTATAAATTGCTATGAGAGGGGATTTTTGGATTGTTTATTCGTTTCACAAAAGAGCAACAGGAAACAATAATTGCTAATATTCAACGTTTTTTCTATAATACTCGAGATGAGGATATTACAGAATTTGAAGCGGAAAGAATATTGGACTTTATAAAGGAAAACATTGCTCCACATATTTATAATGCGGCTATCTCGGATGCAAAATATGTTGTAGAAAGACAATATGCATCGATTGAGGATGAACTTGCAGCATTAGAAAGACCGATAAAAATAAAATAAATTAATCCGAATTAAATAACTGGAAATTTTTATAAATATATGATATTTTTATCTTGGATTAAAGATAATTTAATTCGAAGTAAAAAACAATGGTTCATTAACCTTGTACAACATGGCTAAGAGAACTGTTTTTAGTATTAAATGAATGATTCGGTCATATTAGAGGGATGAATGAAGGAGGAACAACATGTTGAAAATAGGGGTAATTTTAGGGAGTACGCGTGAAGGTCGTTTAAGTCCACAAGTGGGCGAATGGGTAAAGGAAGTCGCTGGAAAACGCGGTGATGCGGAATATGAAATTATTGATATTGCGGATTATAAACTACCACTTCTAGGCGAACCAGGTGGAGATGCTTCAGGAGCAGCTACATGGTCACAAAAAGTTGCTGCATGTGATGGCTTTGTTTTTATCGTTGGAGAGTATAACCATTCTATTACTGGGGCATTAAAAAATGCATTAGACTACTTACGCGTGGAATGGAATAATAAGGCGGCAGGTATTGTTTCTTACGGTTCTGTTGGTGGAGCAAGAGCTGCTGAACATTTACGTGGAATTCTTGGTGAATTATTAGTCGCAGATGTCCGCGTCCATCCTGCTTTATCTTTATTTACAGATTTCGAAAATGGTACAGTATTTAAACCAAAGGATGTGCAAGCAGAGTCAGTAAATCAGATGCTAGATCAACTTATCCCGTGGGCAACGGCTTTAAAAACAATTCGATAGATGCTTAGGCAGTATGTACAGTAAAATGTGCATATTGCTTTTTTTATGCATTTAGGGATCTATGTCCGTATGCAGATATGCACGCACGACATTTTTCATCACCTTATTCTGGAACATTTGAAGATATAACTACAGGTACAGCCTCTGGTGTTATGGGAGCATATTTTGCTGCGTATATGGATCGACAAGCACAATTGCCGAAGACACTAATTATTGAACAAGGGCAGGAACTCGGAAAGGATGGCCGTGTGCATGTACATGTAAAAAATGATGAGGGCAAATTGGCTATTTCTATTTCAGGAACCGCTGTATATGTGAAGGAGCTAAATGTCAAATATAAAAAAGTGGCCGCTTAAAAACTTTTACTTAAGAAGCGGCCACTTTTTGAATGCCATCCATTCGATTAATGTTTTATTTCTTCAATGACTTTTTCTTTTAAATCTGCATCCATAGAGGAAAGTTTAACGTTATTAGTGAGACGTTCTTGTAACTCTCTTTCTGTCATAATACCACGTTCCTCTAGAATTTGAACAAGTAAATCTAGCGACATTAAATTTTTAATGTCTGCTGCTTTTGTATCCATGTTAAATGCCTCCAAATGTATAGTATTTCTACCTCTTTAGTGTACTCCTTTTATAGAAGAGCTGCGTAAAATGGTCAAAACAAAGCGAATTTATTTCGTGTCCCGGAAGATATTGATTGATTCTAGCAGTAGTAAAAGGCTAAAGCTTTTAGGGGTCACTTCAATATTAGGAGTTTTTTTGTTCATCATCTATTTAAACCGTATGTTATGTATATAGTCACCTAATTACTCATAGAGAATAATGCCTGATACAGAGTTGCTAGCAAAGCAACAAAGAGAGTATCGTCAGAGTTAAACAGTTTAAAAGTTATACCAGTACGCACAAGCTCAGTTTCTATATTACTAGCGCTTGCTATTTTTTCATCATTACAATATAAATAGGCGGTTGAAGTAAAATCCTTTTCAAAGCGAAAAGCGAGTCCATCCATTGTAAAAGAGTAGGAAGATTCAAGTAATTGAACCGTCTTCCGTTGTATCGGTAAAATGGATCCGTCTGGCATAATAAGCTGATGGCTAACACCCTTTGTTAATAGTGTAGATTGCACTTGAAAAAGTGGTGCCCCTAACGTAGTGCGTGATTCATAGCGATGTGGTAATGACTGTTGTGCAGCAACTAGCATAACAGCATTGATTACTTTTCCAACGGATGAACGTTCCACCTTTTGTAGCACACAAACAGTCTCATGTTGTTCATTCACAATAGGAATATTTGAAAAGCTTTCGAAAGCTTTTGGGTAGGTAAGGGTAAATATAGTCATAAAAAAGCCTCCAATCTACTTACTATACGGAGAAGCTTTACGCTAGGTTTCATCTTCAATAAAAATTTTGATAGTTAAAGAGGTCCATTCAAACGGTTTAAAGGTCCATCGTGTTTATTAACTACAGGGTAATTAAAAGATACTAATTTTGCAAATAGCAGTAAATGATCAAAGTTTATAAATCAGGTCGGCTAGATTACAGTAAGTTCACGTATAAGTACGCACACAATATCAAATCCATTGAACAAAAAGACTATAATACTTTAAATTAATTAACATAAGAAACGTATGATGATGATAGGCAAGTGGATTACACATATGATCAGGTTGGTAATCGTCTTTCAAAAACGGTGAGTAAAGCAGGTACATACCAATATAATGGAGCCAATTAATTAGTATATGTGAATTATCAGCAGTCGTATAAGCCGATGATGATGGAAATTTAATAAGTGATGGTGTATATTCGTAGGAATGGAATGCGTTTGATCAGCTAACGAAAGTAAAAAATAATGCTGGCACAGTCATCGCGGAATATCTCTATAAAAAGGTTTATTTTAATATAAGGGGGATTAAGACAATGATAGAAGACCTACTATCAGGATTAGTGCCACAAGGAAGTAATGCATTAGATACCCGGAAAATTGATAAACATATTAATTATTTATTAAGTGAAAATTGGTTTAAAGAACTATATGAAAACGAAAAGTATAGACATTTATTATATACGAATCGAAAAGTTAGATCCTATTTAGAAAGTAAAAGAAGAGTAGACAAACTAATAGTGAATGATAAAAAAAGAAAAAAATTAATAGAATTAATGGCGAATCAATTGAAAAATTAGAATAAAAGCGGTATCGAAAAGTTAGATTGACTTTTTATGCAAGCAACAAATGGTGTACATTTGATTTTAAAAATGAAATACGGAGTTTAACACTAAAAAAGGCTGGCCGATAATGTGAATTTCTTCACTACCGGACAGCCTTTCGTTTTAATGTTGAGTTGTGACTTCTCCTGCAAGAGCACGTTTTTCTTGCTCTGGATCGAATTCTTTTTCCATTTTTGAAACGACAACTGTTGCTACACCATTACCAATTAAGTTTGTAACGGCACGAGCCTCTGACATAAAGCGGTCGACCCCGATTAAAAGGGCAATCCCTTCTACTGGAATCATTGGGAATGCTGCTAATGTCGCTGCGAGTGTAATAAAGCCAGAGCCTGTTACACCGGCTGCACCTTTAGATGTTAGCATTAAAATAGCTAGTAATGTAATTTGATGCCAAACATCTAAGTCTACTCCATATGCTTGTGCGATAAAAATAGCCGCCATAGATAAGTAGATGGACGTACCATCTAAGTTAAAGGAGTACCCCGTTGGAATAACAAGCCCAACGACTTGTTTAGAGCAACCATAGTTTTCTAATTTACGCATCATCGAAGGTAGGGCAGATTCTGATGATGATGTTCCAATAACGATAAAAATTTCATCTTTAATATATTTAATAAACTTAAAGATACTGAATCCAAAGTAACGTGTAATAAGACCAATGATGACTACGATAAAGATAAACATTGTAATATAAACGGAAAGCATTAAAAATCCTAAGTTTCCTAGTGATTTAAGTCCGAAGTTTCCGATTGTGTAGCTCATAGCGCCAAATGCACCAATCGGGGAAACTTTCATGACCATATTAACAATTTTAAAGAATATATCTGCAACTTGTTCGAAAAATTTAATAACTGGTTTAGCGGGTTCACCAATAGCTGCAGCAGCTATGCCGAATAAAACAGCGGAGAATAAAACAGGTAATAACTCGCCATTTGCAAGTGCTCCGACAACATTATCAGGTATAATTTGCATGATAAATGCACCAATACCATGCTCTGTAGCTGCTGCTGCCTCTGTATATTGGGACACATCTGCACCGTTCGCAGCAGCTGTATTAAAGCCTTTACCAGGTTTTACGATATTGACAACGATTAAACCGATCGCTAATGCGAAAGTAGAGACAATTTCAAAATAAATTAATGCCTTCCCGCCAATTTTACCAACCTTTTTTACATCGCCCATACTACCAATTCCAATAACAACTGTTAAGAAAATGATAGGAGCTATTAACATCTTAATTAATTTAATAAAAATATCTGCTAATATTTTCAACTTCGCTCCGAATTCAGGGAACGTAGCACCTACAATAATACCTAGCACAATAGCAATCAGGACTTGTACTGTTAAGTTTTTAAAATTTATACGCATAAAGTTCTCCCCTAACACTGTTTATGAATATTATGTGAACGCTTTCATGAAGTTATCTTAGCTGAAATTTTCCGACAATAGTTTTTATGACCGTAAAGTTTCTATTGTTCATTTTGTTCAATTTTAGTTGGGAGATCAATAAAACTAGTGATATCAGGGGTTTTAAGCTGTTTTATAGTAGTTTTGTAATTTTAGAACCTATTATAATACACAAGAAAAAAATCCCCACGCTAGTGAGGATTTTATCATTAATGAACAAAAGTATGAATCGCACATTAATACTTTAAGGAGAAACAATTTTTTCAATTTCTGATAAAACATCATTTTCTTGTACATTGCTTCTATAAAAATCATAAACAGGCGCTAGTTTGTCCTTAAAGCGTTGGCGTTCCTTATTACTCATCGTATAGATTTCAAAGTTTTCCTGCTGCTTAAGTTTTTGCAAATCTTCTTCGTTCATTTCTACTGCTTGTTCAAATTGCCAGTCTGTTGTTTCTTTCATAGCCTCCATTACCTGTTGTTGGATATCTGAAGGTAAGGATCTCCAAAATTTGTCATTCATTAAAACAGCGTATCCTAAAATGCCGTGCTTAGTTAATGTCATATGTTTCTGCACTTTATAGAAACCTTTAGAATAAATATTTGACGCTGTATTTTCCTGAGCATTAATCGTATTTGATTCTAAATCAGAAAAAACCTCGCTAAAAGAAGTTGGGATTGGTGTAGCCCCAACTACTTCGAATTGCTTTTCAAGGGTTTTACTTGGCATTGTACGGACACGTAAGCCTTTTAAATCCTCAAATGTATGAATAGGGTGATCGACAGAGGTTAAATGTTTAAAGCCATTATGCCAAAAGCTCAGTCCTTTAATATGAAAAGGCTTAAGCTCATTTAACAATTGTTCACCGATCGAACCTGTCAGTACCTCATGTACTTCATCATCCGTATTAAAAAGGTATGGTAAATCAAGAACCTGCCAATTTGGTATATAGGATGTCATCTTTGAGAAAGTAGGGATAATCATTTCTACTTGTCCATTTTGCAAAGCCTGAAACTCGTTTTCATCATTAAACAAGGAGGAGTTTGGGTAAACGTGTACCTTCACCTTGCCATTTGTTTTTTTCTCAACAAGCTCGGCGAATTTACTTGCCGCCTGTCCTTTTGGTGTATTCTCAGCAACAACATGACTTAAATGAATCGTAATTTGCGTATTCAATCCTTTTTGCTCATCGTCATAGGGAAGAGGCTTGGCGAATAGTAAGCCTTGTTGAACACCAAACGCTATCGTTAACAATAAAACGGTTGCAATTGTACCAATAATAAATTTTTTCATCTATTACACCTAATTTATTCGTATTTTCTGATGTTTTTGTTATTCTAACATATGGAGTAAGTTAAAATATAGTAAGAGGGAGGCGTACATCTTGAAATTTCAAAAAATATCGATGAAGAGAAAAATTATGTCTCTGACTTTTTTTATTCTCATGCTCTCCTTTAGTATAGGTGGAACATTTTTGCTAGGGTTCGTCATGACTGTGCAAAAGGATAAGCTTGGAGATCAGGCTTTACTCGTGGCAAAAACAGTATCACAGCTTCCCGAGCTAAAAACTTACATATCAAATAAAAATTTTAACGAGGCTACGAAACACATAAATCCTGTAGTGGAGGAAATACGTGATATAAATGGCGCACAATATATTGTTGTACTAGATATGCAAAGGCGTAAGTACTCACATCCAAATACAGAGGAGATTGGGCAAATCTCGGAGTCAGGAGATCTAAACGCTGCGTTTTCTGAGCATTATTATACATCCATTGCACATGGTGAACATGGAGATATGGTACGAGCATTCGTCCCAATCATGAGTAAAGAAGGTAAACAAATAGGCGTAGTAGTAGTAGGCTATAGTGTTTTAACTGTGGCAGAGTTGCTACAATCTATTCAAACAGAATTAATGATTACTATTTTATTATCTCTGTTCTTTAGTGCATGGGGGGCTCATACATTAGGGCTTCATATGAAAAAGCAAATGTTTGGGTTAGAGCCTCACGAAATTGCTAAAATGTATGTAGAAAGAACCGAAACATTTAACGCGATGCATGAAGGGATCATTGCTATTGATAATGATTTGACAATTACAATATTTAATGAAAAAGCATGTGACATTTTGGGGGTTCACAAAAAACCTTCAACATTAATAGGGAAGAAAATTTTTGACGTGTTACCTGATACACGATTACCGGAAATATTGGAGTTAGATCAACCCATTTTTAATCGAGAGCTCTATATTAATGAAAACAATATTATGAGTAATCGAATACCAATACAAGTTAATGGAAAAACGGTTGGGGCTGTAGCCATGTTTAAGGATCGTACAGAAGTGAAAAAGCTTGCAGAGGAACTAACGGGTGTTAAGGCATTTGTACAAGCATTACGCGTACAAACACATGAGCATAAAAATAAATTGCACACAATTGCTGGTCTATTACAACTTGGACATCATGAACAAGCACTTTCTTATTTAACACAAGTAAAAGAAGAACACGATGAAATTACAAACTTTCTAAATGAACGGATTAAAAATGAAAATATTTCCGGGCTATTGCTTAGTAAAATTTCCTATGCAAAAGAACAGGGAATTCTACTGGAGATTGATAGGGAAAGCCGTTTGACAACATTTCCTAACAATTTAGATCATCATGATTTCGTTATTTTATTTGGTAACTTAATCGAAAATGCTTTTGATGCATTAAGGGATGTACAAATTGAAGAAAAAATAATTCATGTTTCTGTTGATGAAGATGAGGACGTGCTGGCAATATTAGTAACGGATAATGGTATAGGCATGACGAATGAAGTCAAGGCACATATTTTTGATAATGGCTATTCGACAAAAGAGAATAAAGGTCGAGGCATTGGACTTTTTTTAATACAAGAAATTGTACAAAAAGGAAAAGGAGAAATCGAAGTCATAAGTGAACCGAATAAAGGAACAAGCTTTTTAATAACTTTTTACCATACTTAATAGGCTCATTAACAAATGCTGGACGACTCATGATGTCCCTAAGAAAGCGCTTGGTTGTATGGAAGGTCAATTCTATGAGTAATGAGTTGAAATAGCAGTGAGAATTTCTATGGGAACCGTGTGGCGCTCTCATAGATAGCTTCCTTAAGTAAAAATTTGCACATATAGAGATAGAACAAAGTGTATGGAGGACTAACAGTGACACAAACAAAGGTTTTATTAATAGAGGACGATCCAATGGTGCGAGAGGTTAATCGCCAATTTATTGAAAAGATAGTTGGATTTGAAGTAATTGGACAAGCCTCAAATGGAGTTGAAGGGATTGCGCAAATTCAAAAACTTAAACCAGAATTAGTATTTATGGATATTTTCATGCCAGAGCAAGATGGCGTGACAAGTTTACGAAAAATTCGTGAACTCAAGTTACCGGTAGATGTAATTACGGTAACAGCTGCTAATGATATGGAAACTGTAAAACAGGTCCTACATCTTGGTGTCTTTGATTATATTATGAAACCTTTTTCATTTGAACGAGTGCAAGGAACGCTTGAAAATTATTTGCGCTTCAAAAAGCAAATGCAATCGGAGCGTGAAATAACACAAGGAGAGCTGGATGAGTTATTCCATTATCACGGAGGACATAATGAAGCTCAGCAATCAAACGTCTTACGGTCAGAAAAAAGTTTACCTAAAGGTTTTAATCGCGCAACGCTAGAGAAAGTGGTGCACTATTTGCACTCTGTAGAAGGAGCATCAGCAGAAGAAGTAGCCAGTGGTGTAGGTATTGCGCGTGTAACAGCAAGAAGATACTTAGATTATTTAGAGAAGCAAGAGGAAATTACGATGGATGTGCATTATGGTGGTATTGGTCGTCCAGTCAATTATTATTTTAGTAAATAATGAGAAATCCTGATTGTCAACATAGACAATCAGGATTTTTTTCTACTATAGATCGTCTAGACTAAAGCGCTACTTCCTCGAGGTCGTTTCGATTGTCGTGCAAACTGGTGAGCGTTTCTGTTGCTTCTGGCTCTCCAGTGCTTGTCGGATGTAAACGAACGCTTTAGCACATGATTCTTAGTAAGGCATAATTTTATCAACAGGCTTTGGTGATTTAATTTTAGGTAAAATTTTATCTAATGTAACTGTACGCTCAATGATATGTGTTGATTCATCATTTTCATCGAAATGCTCAAGGAATGAAATAACCTCTTTTACAATGGGTGTTGGCGTAGAAGCACCTGCTGTAACAGCGACAGCATTAATTCCTTTTAACCATTCAACTTTTAGCTCAGAAACGTCAGCAATTCGATAAGATGGCGTCCCTGCTATTTCAACTGAAACTTGCGTTAAACGATTCGAGTTATTGGATTTTGGGTCACCAACAACAATAAGTAAATCTGCCTCCCCAGCTTGCTGAGCAACAGCCTCTTGGCGGACCTGGGTTGCCAAACAAATTTCCTTATGCACTTCAATATGTGGGAATTTCTCTTTTAAACTATCCATTAAATGAGCAACATCCCATTGACTCATCGTCGTTTGATTTGTTACTAGTAATTTATCATTCGTTAAATTTAATGCATCAATATCAGTAGACGATTGCACTAAATGTACATGATCAGGTGCAACCCCAATTGCTCCCTCTGGCTCGGGATGGCCTTTTTTACCGATATAGATAATATCATAGCCATTTGCTGATTTTTCACGAATTAAATCATGTGTAACCGTTACGTCAGGACATGTAGCATCAATGGATACTAAGCCTTTTCGCTTTGCAATTTCACGAATTTCAGGTGAAACACCATGTGCTGTGAAAATAACAGTGCCAGTTTCAACTTGTTCGATAATTTCTAAACGATTTTCGCCATCTAATGTGATGATGCCATCTGCTTCAAAGGCATCCGTGACATGTTTATTATGCACAATCATACCTAAAATGTAGATAGGTCTTGGTAATGTTTTATCGAGTGCGGCGTTTCGAGCGATGACCATCGCATCAACAACACCGTAGCAATAGCCACGTGGATTAATTTTTAATACTTGCATGGTTGTGACTCCTTTCAAGCTTACCTATCTACATTATAACGGACAGGGACGGTGAATACAAAGAAACCTTATTTACATAGGCGGCTGGAATATACGAGGCTTTGATGGAAGTGGTTCAGCAGGAGTAAATGATCCATTTTGTCGTCGAGACGCTTTTCGACTTTTAGTAGAACCAGATCCGCTAGCCGCTGCTTCAGCTGCTACTGCTCCAGCCCCTGCGGCAGCTCCTGCAGCAGGAAGACCTTGAAATCCTTTATACAATTTTAAAAGTGACGGAATATTTTTTACCATTGGCATTGCTTGCTGAATGTAAGGTGTATATGTTTTCGCGGAGTTAAATAAATTATTCGCCTGCTGCAAAAATGAACCGATTTTTGAAGGTTCCTGCATTGGCATTTGTCCTCCAAATGAACCTATTCCACTGGACATAGGAAAGCCACCGGGAATTCGTGGCTGATTTGGGAAGCCTCCAGGCGGGAAAAAGGACTGCGGTGGCATTTGTGGAGGTGTTGGCATTTGCATTGGCATTTGCATCGGCATTTGCATTGGCATTTGCATGGGCATTCTCATGCCACCAGGATACATCGGGAACTGTGGTCTAAATACCATAACGATCTCCTTTCGATAGTGATTTAACATAGATGACATACTTGATTATAAATATGATATGCAGATGGGTAAGCTAGCGTTCGACACGCACAAATAAATAACTAGATCCGTTGTAAATGTATTCACTGTATCCTGTAATGTTTACTTATTTCATCTGTTGTAATAATTGGTGAAAAATT
The DNA here is from genome assembly GCF_028674935.1 of Lysinibacillus sp. CNPSo 3705. Taxonomy (NCBI): domain Bacteria; kingdom Bacillati; phylum Bacillota; class Bacilli; order Caryophanales; family Bacillaceae; genus Lysinibacillus; species Lysinibacillus sp. CNPSo 3705. Next base: position 48,417 of record NZ_JAQZSD010000023.1, read on the forward strand.
CTTGAAAACTACATATTTTTTTTATTTTTCCGGTCGATAAGAAAGGTATAATGTTTTGTTGGTAAATCATTACGTGGCAAAAATGAAGAATTCGAAGTTAGTTTGGTAAATATGTTACATTAATGTAAATAAATTGTTAAAATATTTTCTATCAGACTAAACTATTAGAGGTTAAAAATAGGAGGTATTTTGTGTCAATTAAAGTAAGAAGTATGGTGTCGTTTGGCCTTATCGTAGTATTCGTTTTAATTATGGGGGTATTTCAACAACAAAATGCTAAATCTCAACTGGAAAAAGTACATTTGATGAAAGAAAAAACACTTCAAACGACGTTATTAGCAGATGAGATGAAGCTAGCAGTTGTACAGGTTCAGCAGTATTTGACTGATATTAGTGCCACAAGAGCACTCGATAATTTAGATGATGGATTTGAACAGGCAGAAAAATATAGCAAAATCTTTTATAAAGATTTGGAACAAGTGAAAAAAATGCATCAGGAAGACCAGGAAAGATTAGATGCGATTAAAATAGCGTTTGATAAGTACTATAGTACTGGTCAGAAAATGGCTCATCGTTATATTCAAGATGGGCCTGAGCAAGGGAATAAAATGATGCTTGAATTTGATACTACTTCAGTTGAGATTAATGACAAAGTAGATTTGTTTCAACAAGAAAACATTACAGACATGCAAAATTCTTTAGCACATGTGGATAAGCTTATTAATAATAATAAACAGTGGTTCTTATGGATGTTCTGCATTATTTTATTGATTTGTGTAGTAGTTGGGATTATATTTGTACGTTCCATCGTTGTCCCTGTAAATAAGCTAACTTCTGCAGCGAGGGTCATTGCTAAAGGTGATTTATGTCAAAAGGATATCGAAGTTAAAACGAAGGATGAAATTAAAGAATTGGCCGATTCTTTTAATTTGATGAAGTCTAATTTACATTCACTAATACATAGCATGACTGCAAATGTTGAGCATACATCATCAGCGGCTGAAGAACTAGCAGCAAGTACAGAAGAAATTTCAAATTCCTCACATGATATTGCAAACCTTGTAGAGAGAATGGCGATTAGTGATACCCAAGCGGCTGTTACAGGTCGTGAAAGTTCGATAGCAATGGATGAAACCGCTCAAGGTGTTCAACGTATTGCTGAGGCTACTCAAATGCTTCATTCTAAAGCAGTAGACACACAATCTATTGCAAATGATGGTGAAAAAACGTTGCATATTGCAGAAAGCCAAATGTCAATTATCCAACAATCTTCAAATACAACAAATGAACGTATTAAGAAGCTAAGTACGCAATCAGCTGAAATTGTTAATATTACGAAAGTAATTACTGACATTACTGAGCAAACAAATCTTTTAGCATTAAATGCTGCGATTGAGGCGGCTCGTGCAGGAGAGCATGGTAAAGGCTTCGCGGTCGTAGCAGATGAAGTGCGTAAATTAGCCGAGCAATCCAAAGCTTCTGCCAATCAAATAGTAGATGTAATAGCACTTATTCAGCAAGAAACAAAAGAAGTAGAAAATGCCGTAAATGTAACAGTATTGAATGTAGACGAAGGTGTCACATTTATTCAGAATGCCCAAAATGCCTTCGATGGAATTTTAAAGGCGATTAGTGATATGACATCTCAAATCGAGGATGTATCTGCTTCTACGCAACAAATTTCTGCGAGTACTGAAGAAGTGGCAGCATCGGTCAATGAAATGTCCTCTTCTTCCAAGCATGCTGCACAACAGTCTGAAACAATAGCAGCGACAATAGAAGAGCAAGCTGCGACTATTCAAGAAATTAACGCTGTTGCTAAGGCATTAAGTGAAGAAGCTGTGTCCGTGAAGGAAGAAATCAATAAATTTAAAATATAAGGACCATTACCAAAATGTGTAGTTTATTTCCGTTCAACTGGACGCTAATAGATGTTTTTTGTGCGGAAGCTTAGCGGCAGCAGTAACAACACGATGTTGGTCGCGAAGGCGTTCTGATCCTCAAGGAGTTCAGACCAGCCTTCACTATACACTGTAACAAATGTCATCACTAACTTTTGGTACTGAAACATTTAAAGTACGTTTCTAATACTTAAGCTTTAGAAGAAAGCACTTCATGTCTAAAAGCTCACAAAAAAGCGAGGTAGTTCCAATGGAATTTTCCATTTGGAATTACCTCGCTATATTTTATTTATTTAGTATTAAAATCTTCCAGTTTGGTAGGAGGGACACAAACGTTAGAGGAACAACTCTTCTGTAATGAGCATGATGCGCATTTGCCCTTTTTCTGCTTCTTAATGCTCTTATATAAAGTAATACCAGCATAGCCAAATATAATACTACCGATTAAGATATTAATTAATAAAGTCATCCTCTACACCTCACATCAATAAATTCCCAATACCATAAATCATAAGTGCAATGAGATAAGCTACAACAAATGGATAGATGGTTGCAAATAAAGTCCATTTCACAGACTGTGTTTCCCTTTTTATTGCGCCTACTGTTGCTAAACAAGGCATATAAAGTAATACAAAGGCCAAGAATGTATAAGCACTTAAAGCAGTAAAATGAGTTGTCATTGTAGATGATAATACACCTTCACTTACACCATAAATAATCGCCATTGTCGAAACAATTACTTCTTTTGCCAGGAACCCAGCAATAAGGGATGCACCGGCTTGCCATGTTCCAAAGCCAAGAGGGATAAACAGCACACCAAAAGCGCCCCCAATAATGGCTAAAAAGCTGTCATCCATATTGACATTAGCACCATGTGGTCCAAGATAAGAAAGAAGCCAAATTATAACGGAGCCTGCAAAGATAATAGTACCAGCTTTGCGGAAAAATCCTTTCCCTTTTTCCCAAGTGGAACGCCAAAGTGTTTTAAGTTGTGGTACATGGTAGGCTGGTAACTCAACGAAAAATACGGAAGTTTCATTTTTTAAAATTGTCATTGATAATATTTTTGTTACAATAAGCGCTATGACAATACCCATAACATATAGTGAGAATACTACTAATGATTGATGTGCAGAAAAGAATGCAGCACCGAACAAAGCATATACAGGTAGCCTTGCTGAGCAGCTCATAAACGGCGCAACAAGAATTGTTAATAGTCGTTCTCTCGGCTGTTCAATTGTTCTCGCTGCCATGACACCTGGAACATTGCATCCAAAGCTTACAATCATCGGAATAAAGGCTTTGCCGTTTAGACCGAAAAATTCCATAAGGCGATCCATTACAACAGCAATTCTCGCCATATACCCTGAATCTTCTAATAGTGAAATAAAGAAAAATAGGACAAAGATTTGCGGAATGAAAACTAAAACACCGCCAACACCTGCAATGATACCATCACATATTAAATGAACAATAAAAGGAGCTGCACCAATAGCTTCTAAGCCATGAGTAACAGCATCTGAAAGAGGACCACTTACAAAGCCATCCAGGAAATCCGAAAGAGGGGTACCAATCCATGCAAACGTTGCTTGAAACATTAAAAACATAAGTGCTAGGAAAATCGGAACACCTAAAATTGGATGTGTTAGAATTTTATCAACTTTCTCTGACCATTGAGTTTCACTTTTCTCTTGTATAATTACTTCACTATTGATGGTAGAAATATATAAATCACGTTTTTTAGCAATCGCTTTATTTAATGGTTCTCCTATTTGCTTCTCTAAAGTATCTCGAATAGTAGCTAGCTTTTCAAAGTATTTCTTGTCATGCAAATAAGCGTCAACAGCGTCATTTCCCATTAAAAATTGAATCGTACACCATCTTCTTTGTTCTTCAGGAACATGCTGTAACAATGCTTCAATTTTTGAGATGCCTTTTTCAATTACGTCATCATAGGCTAATGTAAAACGTTGTTGAGTACGATCTGAGGCTTGAATAGCAGCATAAATACCTTCGACACCTTTACCCGTACGAGCACTTATTGGAACAACAGGTACTCCTAAAGAACTTTGTAATTTCTCGACATCAATTGAGATGCCTTTCTTTTTCGCTACGTCTATCATATTTAAACAGATGAAAACAGGCTTTCTAAGTTCAAGTATATCTACTGTTAATTGCATATTTCGTTCGAAATTTGAGGCATCGATAATATTTAAAATTCCATCTACCTGATCTTCCAGTAAAAAGGAAGTAACAACACTTTCATCTTTTGAAATAGGGTTAAGCGTATAGACACCAGGTAAATCAATTATTTCTTTTTGTAGTTTTTTTACTTGTCCTACTTTTTTTTCAACGGTTACACCACTCCAATTGCCAACATATTCATATGAATTTGTCAACGTATTGAACAATGATGTTTTACCGATATTCGGGTTTCCTATTAAAGCTAATCTACTCATATTTGTTCGACCTTTATATCCATTAAATCTTTTTTTCTAAGCCCGATTTTCTGTCCTTGACATTCTAGTATACAAGCTCCAGAAAACCATCCTTTTTGGATCATACAAACCTGACAGCCTTCTTTAATACCAAAAGCGTTTAAACGTTTACATAAAAGAGTGTCAATTTGCTGTAGATCTTTCACTTTAACTTTTTCACCCAATTGAACAGCGTGAAGGTTCATAAGATCTACCTACTTTCTTTTCAGTGATAATCATTATCAAATAAATAGTATCATTTTTTATCCAGTCAATCAATAATAAGTTTGCCGTCTAAAGTAATATTGGAATAGTTATACCTTATGTTTCATCGTGACAACGAAGCATTCTGTACCCAACGCGGACATGTGTCTGGATGAACTTTGGGTTAGCTGGATTATCTTCTATTTTCTTTCGAAGAGTAGCCATAAAAACTCTTAAACTTGGAACATCCGATTGAAGTGCGTTATGCCAAACTTCCTTTAAAATAAAATTATGCGTTAAAACTTTGCCGACATGCTTTGATAAAATAACCAATAGCTTATATTCAATAGGCGTCAAATGTACTTCTTTGTCATGTACAAACACTGTATTTGCCGCGTAGTTTATTTGTAAATGGCCATTTACAAAGATAGAGGGTTCATTTTCTAGCTGATGCTCAAATGACATTCTTCTCAAAGCTACTCGAATTCGGGCTAATAGCTCTTCAACACTGAAAGGCTTTGTAACATAATCGTCTGCACCGGCATCTAAAGCATTGATTTTATCGTGCTCTTCGCCGCGTGCACTAACTACGATAATAGGTGTTTGAGTCCAGCTTCTTATTTTCGTAATAAGCTCTACACCGTCTATGTCTGGTAGTCCTAAATCCAAAATAATAACGTCTGGATTCATGGCAAGAGCCTTTTGTAAAGCACTATTACCATCTCTAGCAATGTCAAATTCATATTGCTGAGTAGTTAATGTCATTTTAATTAAATTGCCAATGGCTATATCATCTTCTACTACTAGAATTCGTTTATTCATCGAAATTCATTACTCCTTTTTAGTTCATCACCATAAACGTGTCGTTGATTTCTATGCCGACTCGTGCTTTTTGGGGCATTCGCTTAGGATAGCCTCTGTGGCACTATGTTCTACTCCAATCAACTTATCCAAACGCTTAATAAATATTATCGCTAACCTTTGGTAAAGGGCATTTTTTCAGTGAAAAATTAAAAATTGTTCCTTTTGGTTTATTATCCGAAACTGTTATTTCACTTCCGTGTAATTTTAATATAGTTTGACATAGCGCTAGGCCTAAACCTAAGCCTCTTCGACTATCGCTCCGCTGTACTTTTCCGGTAGTAAATGGCTCAAAAAGGTTGTTTTTTATAGAATCGTCAATGCCAGAGCCATTATCTGCAATGCTAAAGTGTACGAAACGTTCAGATTCTTTGACCTTTATAGTAATAACACTGCCTGAAGGTGTATAGGTCAATGCATTATCAATAATATTAATTAGAACTTGAATAATCAGTCGTGCATCCATTACTGCAAATAAAAATTCTGGTTCAATTTGATAGGATATTTCATGTGTATTGTTTAGACGAACGACATGCGTTAATGCCTCTTGAATAATATCTTCTACAAGTTCCAATTGCATCTCCATTGCAAATTGTCCATCTTCTAACTTAGACACAGCAAGTAAGTTTTCAACCATTTGTACAAGCCATTTCGAATTTTTATAAATATCCTCATATATTTTGCTTTTTTCATCCTCTCGAATTTGAGATGCACTTGATAGTAATATATCTGCATTACCGGAAATAGCAGTTAACGGTGTTCTTAAATCATGAGAAACTGCGCGCAAAAGGTTTGCTCGCATTTGCTCCATTTCAGCTTCTCTAGCTACTTCTGCATTGAGTTTTTGTAAATACCATTTATCAAGTGCGAATGAAAAATCATTCATAATGGCATGCAAAATATTACGCTCAAATGCAGGTAATGGTGATTGCTTTGACAGTGCAATACCGATAACGCCTTTAACACTCCCGTTTGAAATAACCGGTAAATAGTAGGCATTCACTTCAGGAAATATGTCAGTGGAGACGCCTGCGACATGTTTATTATTAATAACCCAGCTTACTACACCGTGCTCATTCGGATTGTCAAAGAGGGATGCTATCTTCTTATTTTCAATACTAGATATGCTCTCGGTACGGAAAAAAATAGAGTTCACAATTAAGTTATTTTCTATTTCAAAAAATTGTACTGGTTTTTCTACTAATTTAACGATTTGTGACATGCCTTCAATAATAATTTCTTCTATTGACTTAGCATGTTGAAGTCTACGATTTGTATCAAGGAGCACCTCCATTCGATAAGATTTACGAACAGCGACAATGGTTTGCTCCTTTATTTTTTTCGTTAAGCTACTCGTAATCACTCCTGAAAGGAACATGATCACAAAGGTCATCGGATAGTCACGATGATAGGCGTTAAATGAAAATCGTGGTTCTGTAAAAAAATAATTAAAAAGTAGTACTGCTATGATGGAGCTAATAATGCTCATCATCCATCCTGATGACCAAATGGCAAGAATTAAAACACCTAAAATGTAGATAGTGATAATGTTCGAGTCGCTAACACCAATTGTGTAAAAATATAGCCCAACAACTGATACTATGCCAAATATTACAGCCATTTTTAATAAGTCATGCCATTCAAATGACAGCTTATTTTTTACAGTAGGGAAGTAGAATTGTTCGTTTTCCTGATCAGGGACTATATGTATGGCTAAATTCGGCACAAATTCGTTGAGTCGATCGCTAATTTTGGTGTTTGGTCGCCACCATTTTTTTCTCATGCTAGTTCTACCGATGACTAATTTTGTAACACCACTAATTTGTGCATAGTTAGCAAGGGCGACAGCTACATCATCTTCCTGAACAATTACGACATGGCCACCAAGCTGTTCAACAAGCTTTATATGCTGCTGAAGTCGTTCAGAATTTGCGTTACTCCTGTCGTGCTCCTGTACGTTTTGAACGTAAAGAGCTGTAAATTTCCCATGTAATGCCTGTGCTAATCGTGCAGTAGTTCGAATAACTTTGGCATTCGTAGGAGAACTACTAATACCCACAAGTAAATGCTCTTCGATTTGTACAGGATGCTTTATAGATTCGTCGCTGTTTACTTGCTTATAGTTAATCGTATCTGCAGCTCTCCGTAATGCAATTTCTCGAAGTGCTACTAAATTTTGTTTGCGAAAAAAAGATTGCAACGCTTTTTCAGCTTGTTGTTTTACATAAATTTTACCTTCTTGTAGGCGTTGAATTAACTCATCTGGTTCAATATCGACAATTTTTATTTGTGCAGCTTGATCAATTAAATAATCGGGAATACGCTCTTGAACCTTTATTCCGGTTATTTCTTCTACTAAATCATGTAGGCTTTCAATATGTTGAATATTTACGGTTGTATAGACATGGATGCCCTTTGCAAGTAATTCCTCTACATCTCCAAAACGTTTCTTATGACGCATCGTTAGAACATTGCTATGTGCCAATTCATCAATAATGACAATTTCCGGTTTGCGCTTTAGTACTTCATCAATATCTAATTCCTGAAAAGGTTTCCCTTTATAAATTATTTTTTTCGTAGGAATTTGCTCAAGTCCCTCGAGTAAAGCTAACGTATCTGGACGAGGATGTGGTTCTACATAGCCAACTACCACATCTTTACCAAGTTTTTTTGCTTGATGTGCTGCATCTAGCATTGCATAAGTTTTCCCTACTCCAGCAGCATAACCAAGAAAGATCTTTAACTTCCCTACAAATTGTTCTTCCTGTTGAAGTCTCGCTAAAAACGTCTCTGGAGTTGGACGTGTATTTTCCATCCTCTTTCACCTCATTTGTATTATAGCGTTATCTTCCATTAAGAAAGTATTAAGATTTTCCCTCTTTATAGTTTCTTAATAGAAAAAGAGATTTCCTAACACTACATTAATTTGAAAGTCAGTATGATGAGAGCATCCAAATAAAGGAGGGGGTTCGATTGATGGACTTTTATATGATTGGCTTACTGATCGTAAGCTTTGCGAGTCTATATGCATTAACAGCTTGGTGCTTCAAGTTAGTCGATGAAAAGTAAGGAGGAATAAAAAATGTGGATTGTTATGGGGATTGTACTTGTGTTCCTTTTCGGTTTTCTAGGGCATGCATTACTTTATCCTGAAAATTATTAATAGGCTTGTAGGAGGTATTGCGGTATGTGGCAAATCGCCATCGTATTAATTATTTCTTTACCAATCGTTATTTTAACCGGTCATTATTTATTTCGGGTGACGATGCAACAAAAAACATGGCTTGATCCAATAATGAACAAATTCGATGGATTTATTTATAAAATATGTGGCATTAAGCAAGTTGATATGACTGGTAAACAGTATGTACTTTCATTAATTTTGTCGAACGCCTTTATGGTGTTTATTGGATACTTTCTTTTACGAATTCAAGCTATGTTGTTTTTAAACCCAAATGATATTGACAATATGGAAGCAACACTTTCATTTAATACCATAATTTCATTTATGACGAATACCAATCTTCAGCACTATAGTGGCGAATCAGGATTAAGTTATTTATCACAATTGCTAATCATTATTTTTATGATGTTTACATCTGCAGCTACTGGTTATGCAGCTTGTATGGCGTTCTGCCGTCGTCTTGTTGCTAAAACTGACACGATTGGTAATTTCTTTGTCGATTTTGTGCGTATTATCACACGTGTGTTAATGCCTATAGCTATTGTTGTGGCCATTATTTTAGTCTCTCAAGGTACACCACAAACCTTGAATGGGAATAAAACTGTTCAAACAATAGAAGGTAAATTACAAGATATTGCACTTGGACCTGTAGCTTCTCTTGAATCTATCAAGCATATAGGAACAAACGGTGGTGGCTTCAATGGGGCGAATTCAACAACACCATTTGAAAATCCAACGGTCATTTCTAATATAGTGGAGATGCTATCTATGATGCTATTACCAGGTGCTTGTGTAGTTGCCTTTAGTTTAATGGTTGCATATGGAAAAAGGAAAACGATCTTTGGGAAGCAAGGGCTCGCCATTTTTGTGGCAATGAGTGCGCTGTTCCTAGTTGGATTGGTGACGGTGTATGTTGCAGAGAGAGCGGGTAATCCAATCATTCATGAGCTCGGAATTACACAGGACCTCGGAAGTATGGAAGGAAAAGAGATGCGCTTTGGGGTGGCACAATCTGCGTTATTTACGACAGTGACCACTGCTTTTACAACGGGGTCTGTCAACAATATGCATGATACATTAACGCCGCTTGGTGGACTTGTACCGATGTTTAATATGATGCTAAATGTTGTGTTTGGAGGCAAGGGAGTCGGCCTGATGAACATGATGATGTATGTGTTATTAACAATTTTTATCGCCTGTTTGATGATTGGTCGAACACCTCGGTTTTTAGGTAAGAAAATTGAAGAGAAGGAAATGAAGCTAATTGCACTTTGCATTCTCATCCATCCTGCTATTATTTTGCTATTTTCAGCGCTTGCAGTACTAACACCGTCAGGAGTAGCAGCCATTACGAATCCTGGTGCACATGGGTTATCTCAAGTTCTTTATGAATTTGCATCTGCCTCAGCAAATAATGGCTCAGGTTTTGAAGGATTAGCTGACAACTCAACATTTTGGAATGTGACGACAGGGCTTGCCATGTTCTTCGGACGTTATTTGACGATCATTATTCAACTAGCTATAGCGTCCTTACTAGCGAAAAAAATGTTTCATAGTGACTCGATAGGAACATTGAGAACAGATAATACTATTTTTACATTTTTACTTGTTGCTATCGTTTTAATGATTGGTGCTCTTACATTTTTACCGGCATTAGCACTTGGGCCAATTACGGAGCACTTACAACTTTATCTTCATTCAGCTTAAGACTTCCACCTCTGAAAGTGGTGAGATGAATGCGGATGTGGTTCCTTGTAAATTAAAATAGAGGAACTCAGTCTAGGAACGCCACGTCCTGTGGAAATTTATGTGCGTCAGCGGCAATTACGCCAAGGCGAAATTGATTTTTAATAAGGAGAGACACCTATGGAAACAGCTAGAAAAGGTTTGCTTACGGGCAATATGCTAAAAAGCTCGATTATAGACGCTTTAAAAAAATTTAGTCCATTATATATGCTGAAAAATCCTGTTATGTTTGTAGTAGAAGTAGGGTTTATGTTTGTGCTGCTATTAACCCTCTTTCCGAATATGTTTGGTAGCGAAGTAGTAGAACATGCTCGATTGTATAATGCGATCGTCGCTAGCATTCTTTTTGTAACTATTCTATTTGCAAACTTTGCCGAGTCGATTGCTGAAGGGCGAGGAAAGGCACAAGTTCAAACGTTAAAAAACACAAAAACAGTTACACAGGCTCGTGTTTTACTTAGTGATGGCTCTGAAATACTTAAACAGGCGCATGAACTAAAAAAGGGCGATATTGTTTTAGTTCAGGCAGGTGAGGTTATCCCAAATGATGGAGAAGTTATGGAAGGCATTGCGACAGTAGATGAATCGGCGATAACAGGTGAATCTGCGCCTGTTGTAAAGGAGCGGGGGGGAGATTTTTCATCAGTTACAGGTGGTACGACGGTTACAAGTGATTGGTTGATCATCGAAATTACTTCGATGCCTGGTGAATCATTTTTAGATAAAATGATCACACTCATCGAAGGAGCCAGTCGTAAAAAAACACCAAATGAAATAGCACTCAATACACTTTTAGTAAGTTTAACGATTATTTTCTTATTAGTTGTTGTGACGCTCTATCCAATGACAACTTATTTACATGTACCGATTTCCATTGCAACATTAATTGCCCTTACAGTTTGTTTAATTCCTACAACCATTGGTGGATTATTGTCGGCAATCGGTATTGCAGGAATGGATAGAGTTACTCAGTTTAATGTGATTGCAATGTCTGGAAGAGCCGTAGAGGCGTGTGGAGATGTTGATACATTAATTTTGGATAAAACCGGAACTATCACTTATGGAAATCGCATGGCAGCAGAGTTTCTCCCAGTAATAGGGGTGGAAAGTAAAGATTTAATGCAAGCTGCATGGCTTAGTTCTTTAACAGATGATACACCTGAAGGAAAGTCTATTTTGTCACTTGCTTGTGAATTAGGAGTGAATATAGACGGTGAAGAAGACATTATTAAGACAAGTGAACATATTCCCTTTACCGCACAAACTCGTATGAGTGGGTTGGATAGGAAGGATGGCACAAAAATTCGAAAAGGAGCCTATGATACGATAAAAAATGAGAGCCTAAAAGCAGGTCATAGCATTCCTCCAAACTTGGAACAGCTGATTCAACAAGTATCTTCTGTTGGTGGGACACCACTCGTAGTTGCGTTAAACGATAAAATTTTAGGTGTCATTTACTTAAAGGATGTCGTAAAGGCCGGACTCAAGGAACGCTTTGAAAAGCTTCGAACGATGGGGATTAAAACGATCATGTGTACAGGAGATAATCCTTTAACCGCAGCGGCTATCGCAAAGGAAGCGGGGGTGGACAGCTTTATAGCAGAAAGTAAGCCAGAAGATAAAATTCAAGTTATTAAAAATGAGCAGGCACAAGGGAAAGTAGTGGCGATGACTGGTGACGGGACGAACGATGCCCCGGCATTAGCACAAGCTAACGTAGGTCTTGCTATGAATTCGGGAACGAACGCTGCAAAGGAAGCTGCGAACATGGTCGATTTAGATTCAAATCCAACTAAAATTATTGAAGTTGTAGAAATAGGGAAACAGTTGCTCATGACGCGGGGGGCATTAACGACTTTCAGTATTGCAAATGATATTGCAAAGTATTTTGCTATTATTCCAGCTATGCTTATGGTCGCGGTGCCAGAGATGGGGACATTAAACATTATGAATCTCAATTCACCATCTAGTGCAATTATTTCTGCTTTAATTTTTAACGCAGTGATTATACCACTATTAATACCTATTGCGATGAAGGGTGTAAAGTATGAGCCGATGAGTGCTACAAAGTTATTAAATAAAAACTTACTTATTTATGGCGTAGGTGGAATTATTGCTCCCTTTATTGGCATTAAATTGATTGATTTACTAGTGGGACCACTATTCCAGATGTTTGATTTATAGGAGGAAGGACATGCGGAAATTTTTTGAGAATTCCAAGCAAGCATTTTTAATCTCAATGACAATGTTCGTTTTATGTGGTTTTATATACCCATTTGCAGTAACTGCATTAGCTCAAGGGTTATATCATCATAAAGCAAATGGTAGCTTAATAGAAGCGGATGGTGAAGCCGTTGGTTCAGCATTAATTGGTCAAGCTTTTACTGCACCGCAATATTTCTGGGGGCGTGTCTCATCTGTTAACTACAATGTCTATACGAAAGAGGATACGATACCAGATGAAAATGGCCAGGTGAAATATAGTGGTGTTAGCTCTGGAACATTTAACTATGCACCATCCAACCCAGCGTTAAAGAAACGGATAGAAGTAGATATCGAGAAGTTTTTACTAGCAAACCCATCGGTAAAACGACAAGACATACCTGCTGATTTAATGACCGCTTCAGGCTCAGGTTTGGATCCGCATATTAGTGTGAAGGCTGCAGAAATACAAGTCGATCGAATTGCCCAAGCAAGTGGGCTTGCGAAGGATGACATTGAAGAAATTATAGAAAAAAATATAGAAAAACGTACGCTTGGGACTTTTGGAGAAAATAAGGTGAACTACCTAATGGCCAATCTAGCTATTATGAAAAAAATGGAGAAAAAAGAGGGTTAACAAAATTATAAAAACAGGTAGAGAAAAGTTTCTTCGTTTTCTCTACCTGTCTTTCTATATATTAAGCTTGTGAATTGACAAGGATTTTAATATGGTTTTTTTCTTTCATTAGTGCCTCGAAGCCTTCTGTTACGACTTCATCAAGAGCAATTCGTTTCGTAACAAGCTTTTCAGCAGGGAAGTAACCTTGTTTCATTAATTCCATCACGGCTGGGAAAATATCGCGATATGCAATGATACCTTTTACAGAACGCTCTGTCAGTACGATATTGTTTGGCAGAATAGAAGCTGCAGTTTCCCAAATTGACACGATAATTGTTTCTCCTTCAAATGTTGTAGAATCAATAGCTTGCTGTAATACTATAGGAACACCTGTTACTTCAAATGCAACATCTACGCCACCATTTGTTAATTCATGGAGACGAGCTACTGCATCCTCATCTTTAGGATTAATAACTGCCGTAGCGCCAAGCTCTAATGCTTTAGCAGCACGCTCTGCAGAAAGCTCCACCGCATAAATTTCGGCTGCTCCAGCTGCACGTAATGCTTCGATTACAAGAAGACCGATTGGCCCAGTACCAAAGACAGCTGCTGTATCGCCAGCTTTTAGTTTACTTTGGCGAACTGCATGTAAGGCTACTGCCGCTGGTTCAACAAGTGCACCTTGTTCATAGGAAAGACCCTCAGGCATTTTGTGTACCATTTTTTCATCTACCATTGTATATTCAGAGAAACCACCACCACCGCCAGAAAGACCGTGGAACCCTAAGTGTTTACAAATATTGTATTTCCCTTTTTGGCAAGCTGCACATTCGCCACATGCAAGAATAGGTTCTACAACTACAGGATCTCCAACTTGAACTTTTGTCACATGTTCTCCAATTTCTACTACTTCACCAGAGAACTCATGTCCCATAACAATTGGCGCAATATCTTTACTTACATAGTGAGGTTGTTCCACTGGTATGAATATCGGACCGGCTGCGTACTCATGTAAATCACTGCCACAAATCCCTGTCCAATGTACTTTAATTTTTACTTTTCCAGGTGAAATTACTGGTTCTTCAATGTTTTCTACACGGATGTCTTTTGCTTTATACCATCTTGCTGCTTTCATAATAAGTCAACCTCCTCTAGTATCTTACATTTTTATCGTAACATATGGTAATTCCTCAAGGCATTGGTTAACAATAAATTGACATAAAAAATACTAATTTTTGGCTGTTTCCAACAGCGTTATAGTGCTTTGAATATAAAATTATAGGTTGAGTCACTTCGATTGGGTACTCTCACGGGCTTGATTTCAATTCCAACGTCATAAGTACGGGTAACTAACAGCAGCAAAATAGTATTAAAGCTATGTTAAACATATTAATAAACGTGATTAAATTATAATGGAAGCAAACTATAGAAGTTTCGCGAAATGGGAATGTCGAGGTTTTACGATAAAATTACCACAATTGTAGCGTTTGTCACAGGTCTTAGCGCTTTTTTTATTGCATATTTACTGCATTTCGAGTAACTTTGATAAGGGCTTCGCTACAGCTATGATAAAAATATAAAATTATGTTCATGCTTAGATAATGGGACGTTAATATACCTGAAAGTTGAATCATGATACAATGGGAAAGATGTTAGGAGGAACGAATTATGTCAAAATATACTGATTATAATTTTCAGCCATTTTTGCAGGACGCAATTGCAAGACTTGGCTTTACAGAACCAACGCCGATTCAAAAGGAAATTATTCCGCTACTATTAAAAGGAAAAAGTGCAATCGGACAAGCACATACAGGGACGGGAAAAACACATAGTTTTTTAATTCCGATTGTACAACGAATTAATGCTGACAAGCAGGAAGTACAAGCTGTTATTACTTCACCTACACGTGAGCTTGCGCAGCAGATTTTTGATGCGTTAAATCAATTAATAGAAGGAACAACTATTCAAGCGAAACTATTTATTGGAGGTACGGACAAACAACGCTCCATTGATAAGTTAAAAACACAACCACAAATTGTTGTCGGGACGCCAGGACGTATTCGTGATCTCGTTGCAGCGCAAGCGTTATTTGTGCATACGGCGCCAATTTTAGTTGTTGACGAGGCAGATTTAGCCTTCGATATGGGCTTTGTAGAAGATATCGATGGTTTTGCTTCTCAAATGCCAGAAAAGCTTGAAATGTTTGTGTTCTCAGCAACAATTCCAGAAAAGCTTCAGCCTTTCTTAAAAAAATATATGGAAGCACCAGTTCATATCCAAATGAATGATAAACGCCCTGTCGCAGAAGGAATTGACTTTGTGCTTGTACCAGTGCGTTCTAAATCACGTAACAAACGTTTGTTGGAAGTCATAGAAGGAATCAATCCGTTTTTAGCGGTAATTTTCACCAACACACGTAAAACAGCAGAGCACGTTGCTGGCTACTTAAATGAAAATGGGATTCGCTGTGGTCAAATTCATGGTGACTTAAGCCCACGTGATCGTAAGAAGATGATGAAGCAAATTCGAGAATTGGACTATCAATATATCGTTGCAACTGATCTTGCAGCACGTGGTATCGACATTCAAGGAATTTCACATGTCATTAACTACGAAATCCCAGAGGACTTAGAATTCTTTATTCACCGTGTGGGACGAACAGCCCGTGCAGGGAATAAAGGAACTGCTATCACATTGTTTGAGCCATCAGATGAGGATGCAGTAGTACGTGTCGAGAAAATGGGTATTCCATTTGTTCAAAAAGATGTAAAAGATGGCGAATGGACTGAATTGAAAGATCGCCATGCACGTAAAAATCGTGTGAAGCATGAAAATGAAATCGATGCGAAGGCGAAATCATTAGTGCGTAAGCCGAAAAAAGTAAAACCAGGCTATAAACGTAATATGAAATGGGAAATGGAGAAAATTAAAAAGCGTGAACGTCGCTTAAAAGCTCGCGGTAAAAAATAAGGAGGCTTTCAAATGCTACTTGGATCACATGTTTCAATGAGTGGAAAAGAAATGCTACTCGGATCAAGTAAGGAGGCCCTTTCATATGGGGCAAATACCTTTATGATTTATACAGGGGCACCACAAAACACTCGTCGTAAGGCAATTGCTGACCTTAATATTATGAATGGTTTATTACACATGAAAGAGCATGGTATGACGAATATTGTTGTCCATGCTCCATACATTATTAATATTGCGAACACAGAAAAACCTGAAACTTTCCGTTTAGGTGTAGATTTTTTACAGTCTGAAATCGAACGTACAGCCGCGTTGGAAGCAACACAAATTGTTTTGCATCCGGGTGCCCATGTAGGTGCTGGAGCTGACGCAGGGATTGCTAAGATTATTGAAGGTTTAAATGAAGTACTGTTACAGGATTACCCTGTACAAATCGCATTGGAGACAATGGCGGGGAAGGGAACTGAATGTGGCCGTTCCTTTGAAGAACTTGCAAAAATTATAGATGGCGTAACACATAATGAACGTCTTTCAGTTTGCTTTGATACATGCCATACTCATGACGCTGGATATAACATTGTAGAAGATTTTGATGGTGTCTTAAATGAGTTTGATAAACTAATAGGTGTTGATCGTATCAAAGTCCTGCATATCAATGATTCAAAAAATGTCCGTGGTGCAGGAAAAGACCGTCACGAAAATATTGGCTTCGGTCATATTGGCTTTGACGCATTAAAAAATATTGTGCATCATCCACAATTAATGGAGATTCCTAAAATCCTAGAAACCCCATTTGTTGCTTTAAATAGTGATGCCAAATCAAAATCGGCTCCTTATAAGCATGAAATTGAAATGCTTCGTAATGGAGAGTTTAATCCAGCATTAATCGATGCTCTAAGAGGATAGAATAAAAAGCCCGAAATCAGCGTATTTGCTGATTTTCGGGTTTTTTTCTCCATGGTGATGAGATGAATGTTGATATAATCCTTTATTCAATGGGAGTCTAAACACATACTGAAATAGAGGAACGCTGTCTAAAATCGCCACGTCCTGTGGCAATTTAGCTGTGCGACAGAGGCAATGCCTACTGCGCGAAAGCGAAGTGACAGAGGCAATGCCTACTGTTGTGAAAGCAATACGTCCGCTACAATTACGCCAAGGCAGAATTGATTATTTCGTAAACAATGCAATTAGTTGTCTGGAACGCTTTCTACCTAAAACAGCTTCTACCTCTACAAGAATATCTTTTGGAATACCTAAAAAGAGCCACGTAAATGAGAATTGCTCCAAATAAGGACGGAGTTTTCTTACTTCAGAAGTAGTAATTTCAAATCCTTCAGCACGTGCAATCGCAACAACTTCCTTATCACTACTTTGTGTTAATTGCTGTAAAAATTGAATACTCAAAGCTAATCCTCCTTTTAAAGTTGTTTAGTTTCTTGAACAAAATCACTCTTGTGAGTCGTGACAGTTATGAAAACCCTTCACATTAAAAGTGTTAGAATCAATGCCTGTTACAAAATAGCGCGGTTTAAATCCAGTCGGAACGGAAATCAACCACACGTTATGGTGATGATTTTATTTTCTTTACAAAAACTGTACTTTCATTTATACTTACAACTTGTAAATCGTAATGATTTTGAATTAGAAAGAAGAGAACATACATGAAAAAATCATTAATTGACATTAAAAACGTGTCATTTCAATATGACTATACGCAAGTATTAAAAAATATCTCTTTTCGTGTAGAAGAGGGAGATTTTTTAGCACTTCTTGGTCCGAATGGTTCAGGGAAATCCACATTATTAAAAATTATTTTAGGATTACTTAAACCAATGTCTGGAGAAATAAAACTATTTGGTGTACCAAGTTCAACTTTTAAGCATCGTGAATGGATAGGGTATGTGTCACAAAAATCGAATGCCTTTAATTCGGGTTTCCCAGCAACTGTCCAAGAAGTAGTGAAAAGTGGATTATCGAAAAAATTAGGATTATTTAAAAGACCTGGACGAGATGCGAAGGAAAAAGTGTTAGAAGCATTAAAAGCTGTTGGAATGGAAGCATTTATCAATCGTAATATTGGTGAGTTATCTGGTGGGCAACAGCAACGTGTCTTTATTGCAAGAGCATTAGTGAGTGAACCAAGGCTACTAATATTAGATGAACCAACTGTCGGCATTGATCATGAGAATGTGCAGTCATTTTATGATATGCTGGCGAAATTGAATCGGGAACAGGGAATTACAATGATTCTTGTTACACACGATGTTGATACAGTGTCGAATCGCATCAGTCATGTGGCATGTTTAAATCAAACTATACATTTCCACGGTTACAAAAATGAATTTGATACAATTTCTCATGATGCGCTAGATGCTTGGTATGGCCATTCTGTAAGAAAGATTCACTAGAAGGAGAAGGCATAATGATTGAAGCAATTTTTAACTATGAATTTTTACAAAATGCCTTTTTCTCTGGGCTATTAATTGGCATATTGGCACCGCTATTAGGTGTTTTTATTGTCGTTCGCAGGCTTTCACTTATTGCTGATGCCTTGTCACATGTGACACTGGCGGGAATAGCGGGAAGTTTATATATCAGTCAATCTGTTACAGCATTTGCGATGCTAAATCCGATTTACTTAGGCATACTAGCCTCTGTCAGCGGTTCAATTTTAATTGAGCGTCTTAGACGATTATATAAGCACTATGAAGAGCTTGCTATTCCAATTATTATGTCTGGTGGCATTGGTATTAGTGCTATTTTTGTCTCGCTTGCGAGTGGCTTTAGCACGGATTTAATGAGCTATTTATTTGGTTCAGTGTCAGCTGTATCACGTCAGGATTTATGGGTAGTAGTAGGAATTGCTGCCGTTGTCATTATCTTTTTATTTATATTTTTTAAGGAACTTTTTGTTTTATCTTTCGATGAGGAATATGCAAAAGCTAGCGGTCTGCCTGCACGTTGGATTCATCTCTTGTTTATGATCGTTACAGCGCTTGTTATTGCTGCAAGCATGCGCATCGTCGGCATTTTACTTGTATCATCACTTATGACGTTACCAGTGGCTGCTGCAATGCGACTCGCAAAGGGCTTTAAGCAAACAATTATTTATGCAATTGTCTTTGGTGAAACGGCTGTGTTAATCGGTTTAGTCAGTGCTTTTTATTTAGATTTAGCACCCGGTGGTACAATTGTCGTTACTTCTATCTTAATTTTGTTGCTTGTAATACTAGTGAAGAAAATAGTGTTTAAAATGGCTACAAAACGGGAGGAGGTAGCGCAGTGAATGTTTCAAGAGCGTGGGATATTTTAAAAGAAAACGGCTTTAAAAAAACAGATAAGCGTGAGTTAATATTAGATATGTTTGCAGCAACAGATAAATATTTAACTGCTCGAGATTTATTAGATGTTTTGAAAAAAGATTTTCCAGGTATGAGTTTCGATACGATTTACCGTAACCTTTCAACGTTTGTGAAGCTAGGAATACTGGAGGAAACTGAGTTATCTGGGGAACGAAATTTCCGTATGCATTGTGAATCTGAACATCATCACCATCATTTTATTTGTATGGATTGCGGCAATGTTAAGGAGCTAAATCTCTGCCCTATGGAAATGCTTGGAGAAAAGCTGCCAGACTATGAGATTGAAAATCATAAATTTGAAATCTATGGTAAATGTCCGGAATGTAAGCATGAAACTTTGTGAATTCTGACATGACAAAATTTGAAGAGAGGGGTAGTTCCGAGTGCGGTTTCATTTGGAACTACCCCTTTTATTGTATATATGCTGTTATACTTGTAGTTTCAATTTTTTTGTACAAGGACTTTTCCGACTAGTATTGCGCATCACTTTAATAATCTATGATTTTTGAGTGAAATGAGATTGGTAAAATGTCCGCTAGGCATTTAAAAAGATGTATTTCCTTAAAATAATAATAAAAAGAGACGAATGATTACGTTAAGTAAATCATTCGTCGATTTTTTATCTTTATTCAGTAAAAGGGTCCAATCTTTGAAGGTAAAGATTGGACCCTTTTCAGTAGGTATCCAAGCACTTACTGAAATAGAGGAACGAACGCCACGTCCTAGGCGAAATTTTGTTACTTTTGATGTTTTTGTTGGAATTCTACCATAAAGTCACGTAATGCTTCACAAGCCTCTAATGGTACAGCATTGTAAGTAGAAGCACGGCAGCCGCCTACAGAGCGGTGTCCATTAAGTCCAACAAATCCAGCTGCTTTTGCCTCAGCAAGGAATTGTTTTTCAAGCTCTTCATCAGCAACACGGAAAGTGATGTTCATTAAAGAACGGCTTTCAGGTGTTGCATGACCTGTATAGAACCCATTGCTGTTGTCAATAGCATCATAAATTACTTTTGCTTTTAATTCATTATGCTTGGCAATTTCAGCAACGCCGCCTTTTGATTCTACCCATTTTAATACTTCACCTAACATATAGATACCAAAAGTTGGTGGTGTATTGTATAAAGAGTTGCTATCAGCATGCGTTGAATATTTAAGCATTGTAGGAATATTTTTATTCGCTTTCTCTAGTAAATCTTTGCGAATAATGACTACTGTTACACCAGATGGACCAAGATTTTTTTGAGCCCCTGCATAAATAAGACCAAATTTACTTACATCTACTGGTTTAGAAAGAATATCACTAGACATATCCGCAATTAAGGGTACATTACCTGTTTCAGGGAATTCCTTCCATTGTGTACCGTAAATCGTATTGTTTGAAGTGATATGTAAATAGGCATCATCTTCATTGAATTCAAGGTTTGCCAAAGTTGGGATATTGCGGTATTTATTTTCTTTTGTACTAGCAGCTTCAACAGGTGTACCAAATAATTTAGCCTCTTTGAAAGCTTTTTCAGACCATGATCCAGATAATACGTAACTTGCTTTTTGATCTGCTTGTAGGAAGTTCATCGGTATCATAGTAAATTGAAGACTAGCTCCACCTTGTAGGAAAAGGACTTCATAGTTCTCTGGGATAGCATAAAGCTTTTTCAATAAAGCAATTGCTTCATTATGTACTTCGTCGAAAATGGCACTACGATGGCTCATTTCCATAATTGACATGCCTGAGTCACGGAAGTTTACTAATTGTTGTTGGGCTTTTTCTAATACTTCTAGTGGTAGGGCAGAAGGGCCTGCGTTAAAATTGTATGCTCGTTGTGTCAAAGTGGTACACTCCTTGTTTGTTTTATAAGGTCAAACCTTAATCAGTTTAGTCCTTACTAATTGGTTAATGAATCTATCGGGCTTTTACAATCAGTTCATAGTCATCTAGCTAACTTTTTTAATGTAAAGATAATAGAATAAACGGATTACTGACCGTTAAAAGCACTTTACTGGATTATAACTCAATTTTCAAGAGAAAAAATAAAATTATCGCTATTCGAGCAGAATAATGACAGGCTCGCAACAAAATGTACACAATTGAGTTAAAATTCACAATAGCGTTTTAGCTTCAAATACGAACAAACTGAAATGGAGTGGTACATATATGAGTTAATATTTCGTGATTTACATATTGCTAAAACAGTGTGCTAATTAAATGTTCGTGTTTGTGTAAATGAAATTTCTTCTGTTAAATAAGCACTCGCTAGTACATTCCACCCCACAAGGACGCTTTCCGGAGTATAGTCTAAGTTCTTATAGGGTAAAGATGGATATATTTACAGGCAGAGAGGAACATACTAATTAAGTTAAATGGACGAAATATCGCTAACCGTGAACATAAACTAGTAACTTTAGGTATAATGAATTGTGAATACTGCTATAAGGGGTGTTTTAAATGTTTACAATAGAAGAAGCGTGTTTAGTTGTCGTCGATGTACAAGGGAAGTTAGCGACAATTGTTGACGAAAGTGAAGCGGTAATTGAAAATGTGGCCAAGCTGGTACAAGCTATGCAAGTATTAGAGGTACCTATTTTATGGCTCGAGCAAAATCCTAGCCGTTTAGGTGGGACAGCGTTAAATATTGCTCAGCATATTCAAGGTCAACAACCTATAGCTAAAATGGCTTTTAGTGCATGCCAGGAACAAGAGTTTGTCGATGCAATGAAGGCAAGTGGTCGTTCTCAATTTATTGTGACAGGTATCGAAACACATATTTGTGTCTATCAAACGGCCATACAGCTAAAAGAACAAGGGTTTGAGGTTGAAGTTGTTGCGGATGCAGTGTCCTCTCGTACAAAGGCCAATAAAGAGATAGGGCTTGAGAAAATGAAGGCACTTGGAATTTTACCAACAAGTGTGGAAATGATTTTATACGAGTTATTACAACGTGCAGATCATCCACATTTTAAAACGGTGCTACAGCTCGTTAAATAACAAAAAAACTCATCAAACGATGAGTTTTTTGTTATTAAGCAGGCATATCAGTCGGCGTTGGTTTTGCGTAGCCTTCTTTATATGTGTCATCAATTGTTTGACGAATTTCTTTTAGGCTCATACCATCTTTATGCATTTTTGCAGACTGTACAGCAATTTCTAGGCAAACGAGACAACGGGTACCGTGATCATCCCAAACAATGGTGCCATCCTCACGTTTTTCCTCAATAAAGCAGTTTAAATTGCTTTTATGTCCAGCTGATTCACCACATCCACAATAGCATGGCATCCATTCTAAAATGTCAGTAGAGTGACCAGCAATTTGATACACTAAGCGAATATCTTCTGATTTATTGTTTAAAAACGATGGTAATATATCAGAAGATGCAGTTTCCTCCTGAATATCTCCGGAAGCATGTCTATGTTCTTCATGTGAAACTTCTTTTTGCGCTGCATTTTTTTCAACAACCTGTTTATCTTCACCACAAGCACTCAACACTAATAACGACAAAGTAAAAATAGATAGTAGTTTTTTCAACAAAGGCGCCTCCTACATGTTTACAATACTTCCATTATAACATCGTTCGTTTTAGGATTTACAAGAAGCACTAGTGAAAATTAATGAAAAATATCTAATCCGCGTGTTTTGTTCATTAAAAGTTCCATTTTCTCACTCAGTAATTTTTTCATGAAGAAACCAAATAGTATGAAAATGAGCCAGAAGAAAGATAAAAAGGCAAGATCAATCCAAACCTTTGACCAAATAATACCACCAACTGCCTCTCGCATCATCCCAATTGCATAAGTAAACGGCAGAAATGGATTTATCATTTGGAAAAACTTCGGTAGTAATTCGACAGGATATGTGCCACCGGAACCTGCAATTTGCAATACTAACATGACAATGGCTAACGCTTTTCCAACATTTCCGAATACGGATACTAGCGTATAGACAACTGTAATGAACACTAAGCTAATAAATAGCCCAAATGGAATAAAGAAGTAAGGAGCACTAATTGAACCATCTAAAATAACAATATCGCCAATTGTTATAATGAGCGTTTGAATAAATGAAAAAGTTGCAAATGTTAATAAACGTCCAAAGTATATTTGGCGAATACTATATTGACTATTGTCGTGAATATCTACAGATAATAGAGAAATTAATAATAAACAACCAACCCAAACGGAAAGCACAGTGTAAAACGGTGTCATAGCTGTTCCATAATTAGCAATTGGAAACATTCTATGTTCTTCAAGCTTAATTGGCTCCTCAAAAAAATCTCGCTCCGCGTTAACGTCGTTTTTCAACAATTGAACGATTTCAGAAATGTCAGCTTCGCTTTCTAATTTTCTCAGCTTATCTGCAAGAGCTTTAATTTTTGTACTTAATGCAGGAAAATCTGATTGTACTGTACCAATGGTCTTATTAGCTGTGGCTAACATATTTTTAGCATTTGTTAAACGATCTGTTGCTTGAGGTAGTAAACTTTTTACTTTTGTTAACATGGTTGAAGCATTCGTTAAAGTATTTTTCGCAGAAGTCAGTGTCGTATGAATTTGTGGCTCTAGATGATCGTTATAATTAGTAAGGAATTGATGAAGATTGTTCGAAGCATTTTGAGCAACACTTTGAACATCAGCTAGATCTTTTTTTATCGTTTCGACATCAATAGTATTTAATTGCTGTATTTTAGTTGAGGCGTCCGTTAATAAAGTATTTAGCTGATTTAATGCTGTTAAAGAGCTTAAAGAATAATCAGTAAAACTAGGATTTGCCTGTAAATCTCCACGTATAGCTTCAAGTTGTTCAATAATTTGATTGTTAGTTAGCAAAGTCTTAACATCTTCAGAATTGCTTTGCTGTAGCGCCGTCAGGATGTTTTGCACCTTGTTTTCAAGCTGTTTTCGAGTCGAAGCATCAGCTTGTGTTAATTTTTGAAGTGCTTCAAGTGTTTGGATGCTAGTATTTACTTTCTCGCGAGATGCAGCTAGTTGGTTTTTTATCGTATCCTTTATTTGTGCAAGGGCAGCTGTATCTATATTAGCATTTTGTAGCTTCCCTATAATATCTGTAAATCGTTGAGCAATATTTTGCACAGATTCTAGATCTTTCTTTACGATAGGGGACAGTTGGTTGAATAATGTATCCGCTTCATTAATCAATTTTAAACCTGAGTTGATCGTTGTTAGACCATCATTTGCTAATTTTTCAACCTCAGGAACTTGCGTAATCGTATGATTCAGTAATGTCTCAGCTTCTTTTCCGCCATTAGCAGTTTTCGCTAAAAACGTTCCGATATCTGGAAGATGATGTTCAATCGTAAAAATGTAATTTTCGAATTTTTTAAAATCTGGAATTTCCTTTTCCATTTCAACACCGACCGTATTAAAAATAGAAAAAAGTGTTCCATTAACGGTTGAGATAAACTCGCTAGATACTTGTTGCGTCAGACCACTAGCACCTTTACTTGTAATTTTAGGTGCAATTGGATTTATTTTTTCATTTACATAATAATCGATATGCGCTTTAGTAGGCACTTTTGATAGTATGGAGGTAAGTTTTTGAGAAAAATCACTAGGAACAACTATAACCGCAAAATAGTTCCCGTTTTTTAAATGATCAAGTGCTTGGTCATGAGAGGTAAATTCCCAAGTAAAGTTTTGATTGGTACTTAAATTGGTTACTACCTCGTTACCGACATTAATATCTTCTCCTCTAACATTCGCTCCTGTGTCTTCATTGACAATAGCAATCTTCATGTTGGATGTATGAGCATAGGGATCCATAGATGCATAAATATTGAGCCAAGCATAAAGAGAAGGTAAAAAAATGAGCCCACCAATAATGACAGCAACTACCCAGTTTGTTAAAATATTATGGATATCACTTTTATAAATTTGAAAAATATTTCGGATAGTGTGTTTCATATTAACCACTCCATATTCGTATTGAGCATTATATATGTATGTTTCCAAATTTGGGCCAAATTATGTTTGAATTATGGAAAAACTTATTTTCAAAGACTTATTAGTTTACTAGGTTTTCAAAACACTTTATAATCAATTGCAAATACACTAAAACTAGGGTTTTTTAGTGTGGAAAGGGAGGAATACATTTTCGTGAAAAAACTACTAATTATTGGCTCAGTAATTGTTTTGTTATTTGTAGTAATTATTGTGCTAACAAATGTATCGAACAAAAGTAAGGTAGCAAGTGGAAATAACCCTTACGGTGACAAAAAACTGAAACAAGAAACAATTGATCAATTAGATGATAAAAATTACCAAAATATTATGTTGCCAGATGAGCTTGAAAAAAAGATAAAAGCGGGTGAAGATGTAAATGCTTATTTCTTCAGTCCAACATGTGTGCACTGCAAAGCTTTTACACCTAAGTTAATGCCTATGGCTAAGAAGCTTGGTGTTGATATTGCTCAATTAAATGTTTGGGAATATCAAGATTTATGGGATAAATATCATATTAATGCGACACCAACTTTTATTCGTTTTGAAGGTGGTAAAGAGGTTCAACGCTTTGAAGGTGCCTTACCAGATGAAGATTTACGTACATTTTTAAATAAAGAAGTATTGAAAAAATAAGTAAAGCTGAGACTGTATCAAAAGTTATTTTTGAACAGTCTTTTTTTAATTCTAGTTAAAGCCTCCGAACGCAATAATGCCATAATTGATTTTTGTAGTGTATACTAAATATACTGAAGAGTTGTACATTGGAGGAATATTGAATGACAATGGATGATTATTTTTATAATGGTGAGCTAATGAAGTGTTATGAGGCAGCTAAGCAAGTTACAGATGACAATGAGAAAGCGTTAGCTGATAAATATATTAAATTATTAGAAGAGTATGATTTTGCTTGCTATCCAAAGCCTGCACTGGATGTTGAAACTCAACATGCTGAACGAGCGGATGAAAGTTATCCTGAATCGGATAGCGTAGTCGAAATTCGTGCGATCAAAGATGAAACAGCGTTTTCAAAGCGTATTAAAGAACTTGAGGATGTAGCAACAACAGGTACCCCAATTGAAAAGGCACAGTCATATTTTACACAAGGTGAACTGTTTTTGTTTGCACATCATTATAATGAGAGTGTCCATTGTTTTAGACAAGCTGTAAAAGAAAACCCTAACAAAGCTTTATATTGGGGCATCACGGGTCAAACGATGCATCGCTTTGGGTGGATGCCATTCGATGCACTTGGCTATTTAGAGCAAGCTATTAACTTAGATTCGAAAAATGCGCGTTGGAAATGGAATAAAGCACTTGTTCTTATTCAATTAGCGAAAGATTTGCAGATGGCACCGTTTATGGCAAATACCGCAATTACATTAGAAGAGGCCATTGCTGATTGTGGCGAACATCAACGTTCCTTAAAAGATG
This sequence comes from Lysinibacillus sp. CNPSo 3705, assembly GCF_028674935.1. Lineage (NCBI taxonomy): Bacteria > Bacillati > Bacillota > Bacilli > Caryophanales > Bacillaceae > Lysinibacillus > Lysinibacillus sp. CNPSo 3705. The sequence goes on from NZ_JAQZSD010000023.1 coordinate 75,332, forward strand.
CTATTCAAAATACAATAGATAATATGGATAGCTATGTATTTTCCTAGTAGATAGAAGATGTCTCAAAAGCTGAGGCATCTTTTTTTGTAGCGATAAGCCCAGATTTAATATTTAGTGTAGGATGAAGAACCCCCCTACTGATTAAAGTTTTACTTAATTTTATTATTTAGTCCTGAATTTTTATTCTTCTTTTTGGTTAAAAAGTCAATACTTTATAATAGTTTTATAGTATAATTATCCTAAAGTCATCTATAAAGCAGTAGATGGAGGAAATTATTTAGAGCTTAAGAAGGGAGTTATGATGTGGAAATTTAATGAGGATTTTTCATTTATGAAGCAGGGCAATCAATTCATCCTATTATCAATGATTTTAATAATCGTAATGGGTTTGGGTAGCGATAAATTTTATGGGATATTTGGAGAGAACAATTATGTAACGATTCATTTAATGATGGAAATGCTTATAACTGTAGTGACAATGTCTATTTCCATTCAGACATGGTTAATTACGCCGTATATTTTATCGAATAGAGTCCTTTATGTTGGGGCATTATTTTTAACGATTAGCTTATTAGAAATAGCGCATACACTTTCCTATAAAGGAATGCCATTTTTCATTACAGAAAGTACGCCGTATGCATCAACATGGTTTTACATGTTTTGTCGATTACTATTATCGATTGGTTTTCTCATTATCTTTTTTATAAAGGAGAAGGAAATAAAATCAAGTTATCGTTGGTTTATTTATAGCTTGCCGTTTGCCATAATCATTTGTTGTTTTGGCGTTCTCTATGGTCCAACACCAATTTTGCCCCCACTTATAATGGAAGGTGAAGGCCCAACTGTTTTAAAAAATATTTTACAATATACAGCTGTTGCGCTTCAGTTGCTGATTATGGTTCTATTGCTTAAAAATATTAAGAAAGCACCTAAAATTATATTTTTATTATTATGTAGTTCCATTTATTTAATCATGAGCGATTTTCTTTATACAATTTATCAAGATGTTTATGATATTAAAAACTTCATTGGACATATTTTTGAGTTAGGTGCTTCTTATCTTTTATTTAGAGCTATTTATTTTTCATCTATCGAAAAACCTTTTCAGCAGTTAGTTGATACACAAGAGCATTTAGAAAAATCTCGCGAAAAGATGCATCATATGGCTTACCATAATGAGATTACGAATTTACCCAATGAACGTTTTTTAATGGAATCATTAAAGAAGGATTTATACATATCTAAATCCCAAAAGGCAATTCTTGCGATCGGTATAGAAAGAATTCCTGCGATTAAAGCGTCTTTAGGTAGTACATATGCAGACCAAATGATATGTCTAATCGCGCAAAGATTGAAAAATGTTTTACCAGAGAAGTATTTACTGTGCTTGCTGAGAGAAGATTATTTTGTCGTTTATATTGATGAGGTGAATAATACCCATCAATTGACACAGCTTAGTCAGCAGCTTCAATTTGTCATGGAAGAATCATTCCAAATACAACATTTTTCTCTTAATAGTCAATTAAATATTGGTATTGCTTTATTTCCAACAGATTCTTATAGGGAAGAGGAACTTGTTAGATTTGCACTCTATGCTATGCATGAAGCGCAGAAATCTCCAACTCGTCTACGCTTTTATGAGTCCTCAATATCTAAAGAGACGACGGAGCAACTTCTATTAGAAAATGATTTACATGATGCATTAGCGAATCAAGAGCTTTTTTTAGACTATCAACCACAACTAGATTTACATACGGGCCAAATTAAGTCAGTAGAGGCTTTAGTCAGATGGCAGCATCCAAAGAAGGGGTGGATTTCGCCGGGAGTCTTTATCCCAATTGCTGAGGAATCGGGATTAATTATTCCTATCGGACAATGGGTACTAGAAACAGCTTGTCAACAAGTAAAGGAATGGGAGGCAGCGGGATTGCCACCGATTAAAGTAGCGGTCAATCTGTCATTAGGTCAACTTTTTCAGCAAAATTTAGTTGAGATAATTCATCATGTTCTTGAGAAAACACAATTAGAGCCGAAATATTTGCAGCTAGAGATAACAGAAAGTATGACCATTAATATAGATCATATGACAACGATTTTACAAAAATTGAGGGCGCTTGGGGTTACGATTGCAGTAGACGATTTTGGGACAGGCTATTCGTCATTATCTTATTTAAAGGATTTTCCTATAGATTGTTTAAAAATTGATCGATCTTTCGTTCAGAAAATACATTCGAACTCTACAGATAAAGCATTAGTTGACATGATTCTCTCTATGGCAAAGCATCTACAGTTAAAGGTAGTTGCAGAAGGAATAGAAGAGATAGAGCAGTTAACCTATCTAATAGACGGTAAATGTGATACTATACAGGGCTTCTTATTTAGCAAACCTGTACCTCCACATATATTTCAGGAGAACTATCAAACGCTTCACAAAAATGCAAAGTTTATTTTAAATTCAATTTCTACATCTAAAGTATAAAATGTTCATACAACATCCTTGTTTCATCTTATGGCGAGGATGTTTTTTAGTTCGCTTGAAAAAGTATGAGAGCCTACATGGCAGACCTATACGCTCCCCGTTTCTTTCTATTCTACAATCATGGTATGATAGTGAGGAAATGATTTGTAGACATAAAGGACGGGTTTTTTCATGGCACAAGAAGTGGCAAATAAATTTATTGAAAATGTATGTAATCATTTAGTGCGCAATATGAATATTACGAAGGTTGAGGAGCACTTTAAAGAAGTAATAGAGATGCAGCGTAAATCAGCACAGTCTCAAATTGATTTTTGGGATATGTTAATGATAAATATGCTGTATTTTACTGAAAATGAGCAAATTTGGGAAAAGGAATTTTTGAAGATGCTCGAAAAGAAAGAATGGTTAAAGACCACTGTACTTGAAGAAGAACTATTGATGCATCAAATGCGAATTCGTCAGCAAGTTGCAGAACAAATGGATGCCGCTAAAGAATTGTTTCATAAGCAGTATACGACAGACAATGTGACAGAGGAAGATATTGTTTACGATTATGCTTATAGCTCTGCAGGACATTCAATGCGCGTAGATTTATTAACGGTACTTGTCTCAACTCCAGAGCAATCAAAAGTGCTATTTAATGCAGATCCACAAGAAACGATTCGTATAATTAATGGCTATATTGCTTATCACACTGACGGAATTATAAATAAGACAAAATTACTATAATTTAGTCATTACAAAAGTTGTCATGTATATGTCGATCGCAGTATATTGAGCGAACCGATAGAAGAACAGGCTAAAAAGTATATGTTCTATTATTACGATTTCGTACATAAAAACATTGTGTTCCAAGGGTCTGATCTTAGATCCAAAAAACTATTTATGATAACGAAGCAATCCTGTTTTTGTCTAGCTATTTTTTGCAGTATAATAAGGTGACACTAAGTTCACCTGAAAGGAATTTTTGCATGAATACACCATTTACATTTAAACATACACAACCAACGAATATGGATCCAAATAGAAAATATCCAGCGATTTTTTTATTGCATGGAATGGGAAGCAATGAAGATGATTTACCACAATTAGTGCAGGACTTTAAAGAGCAATGTCATATCTTTAGTTTACGAGGGCCTATTACGCAAAAGCCTGGCTATGCTTTTTTCACAATCCAAGACATCGGTAAACCAGACCGAGAAATTTTCGATAAAGTATTAGTGGCGCTACAACGATTTGTGTTAGAGGCAATTGATGAATATCAAATTGATCCACATAAAGTGTACATGCTTGGATTCAGTCAAGGAGCAGTTTTGGTACAGTCACTTGCTTTTGCAATGGGTAATTTAATTACAGGAATAGTAGCTTTAAGTGGCTACACGCCAAAATTCGTGACAGAGGAATATGCAATTCGCCCAATCAATCACTTACATGCATTTATTTCTCATGGGGATTATGATTATGTCATCCCGTCGCAATGGGGCGCTGAAAGTAAAGAACTATTTGAGCAATTTGGAGCGACTGTGACATTTAAGCAGTATCCAGACGGTCACGGTGTTACACCAGAAAATCTACGTGACCTAACTGAATTTTTAGCACAGCAATTACAAGATAATCTTCAATGAACTAAAAAGCCGAGACACGAATGATGTCTCGGTTTTGTTTTATTTTTTAGTAAATCAATCAAGCTCTATTTTGATAAGCTTCGATCTTTGTTAGTCACTGCAGCGACAGCATCGTGAATCGTTGTTTCAAAATGATTGCTTTGTAATGAGGATACACCTTGAATAGTTGTTCCTCCTGGTGAGCATACCTGATCTACAAGTGCCCAGGGATGTTCCTGAGATTGTATTATCATTTTGGCACTGCCGAGTACTGCATTTGCTGCAATATCAAGAGCCATGCTTTTAGGCATTCCTTCACGAACAGCAGCTCGTGCTAACGCGTCAATATACATATAGGTGAATGCTGGTGAAGCACCACCGATCGTTGTAAATATGGAAAATAGGTGTTCAGGGACCTCGATAATTGTACCAACTGTTTCAAACAGTGAAATGACAGACTGTAGCTGCATATTTGATACTTGTTCACTTGCTGTAAAGCAGCTTGTAGAGGCACCGATAAGTGCATTAATGTTTGGCATTACACGAATAATGGGGGTAACTTCAGATAGATAACCCTGAAAATATGAAATATTTTTACCTGCAGCAATCGAAACAATGACATGGTTGTCTTGTAAATGCTTTTTCACCTCTGGTAAAACATCTGGTAACATTTGGGGTTTGACACCGAGGATAATGACGTCACAATTCGACATAATATCTTCAATAGAGCTTGCGGCTTGAATACCGTATGAGGTTGTTAATTTTGTTGTTTTTGCTTTGGTACGATTATAGCCATAAATAAAACTAGGATTAAAATCTCCGCTTTTACACATTCCTTTAATAATGGCCGTTGTCATATTTCCAAGGCCGATAAATCCGTATTTCACGTGATAGACACTCCTTCATATAGTTAAAAGCATACTCCTTAGTATAGAGTAGATTGTTTTACTTGAATAGTAATATGCAAAGAATAAAGCCAATTAGGTTCAAATTCATGTCAGTCGGTGGTATCATAGAAGATGTTGTGAATGAACGTGTATCTCTATATTCTTTAGGTAGAATATAAAGAGTAAGAAAATCATGTACTTTATGTGAACATTGAGACAGACTCTATCTAAAAGGGGTAGAATAATAATTTGATATGTCTAACTTATTTCAGCGAAATCGGCAGTTACAATCGTTTTTTGTAGCGAACTACAGAGGTCAACCATCCTATAGATGGTAATGAATGCGGATGTAAATGCTAAAATCCGCTGAAGATGTCAAGGAATCGGCAAGGAGTTTTTAGTGCAAGCACAAAAGCAGATTCCGGACGCATAATTAATCGCATGCAAAATTTGTCGCTTTCTAATGGTAAAGCGTGTAGAAATTAAGAGAGAAAAGGAATTAAGATGAATGGAACAAAATCTAAAAACGGAGCATAAACTACAATCTTCCAAGAAGTCCTCGCGCTCGTCTATTTTAGCGCAGACAGTAAAAACAGGGATCATTAAATCCAATTTAATTCCTATGTGGGCTGGTTTAACGCTAGGTATGTACAAAAATAAAATGACTTTTGTAGAAAATATACCTGAAATTATTTTCGCAACGATTGGCTCAGCGCTCGTTATTGGTGCTGCTGGAACATTTAATAATGTGTATGACCGAGACATTGATGCTATAATGCCTCGTACGCAAAGTCGACCAACTGTAACTGGTGAAATGTCAGCTAAAACAGCGTTAACTTTAGCTTTTGCTATGCTTATTCTTGGGGCAGCTTTGTTGGCACTTGCTTCTCCATTAGCTGCAGGATTTGGTCTCTTAGGAGTATTTTTATATGTAGTACCTTATACAATGTGGACGAAACGTCGCACGATTTATAATACGGAAATAGGGAGTATAGGCGGCGCGGTACCAGCTTTAATTGGTTGGGCAGCTGTTTCTTCTGATATTACACATCCTGCGATACTTGGCCTATTTTTAGTTATGGTTATTTGGCAGATGCCTCATTTCTATGCCATTGCCATTCGTAAGCATGCTGATTACGAAGCAGCCGGCGTTCCAATGCTTCCGGTTGTGAAAGGAATGCGTCGTACTTATTATCAATCGAACTTTTATTTAATCTTATTGATATTATCAAGCTTTTTATTTGGCACTTTAAGTGTTGGTATTATGCTTGTAGCTCTATTGCTAAGCATTGCATGGCTTGTGATGAGTATTTACGGCTATCATAGTAATAAAGATCAAATAAAGTGGGCGACAAAAATGTTTGTTTTCTCACTTATCCATATGACAATTTTATTTACAACAGTGATTGTGTACTCTTTAGTAGGTGTTATTTTTAAATTGTATTAAAACTTTTGTCTTCATTTTCGCACGAAAAGCCAACAGGTTATTCTACACTTGTTGGCTTTTCCTTTTCCACCGATATGATTTGATGACTTGGCCATTCTAATGCGTGTAATTGCCCTCCAAAAACAGCTCCACCATCTATACCGATGATATTATTTTCGCCAAAATAGACACTGTAATCTGTTGGATTATGGTGAAGTCTATAGGTAGGTGTATGGCCAAAGATTACAGTTTTTTCGCCTTGATAACCTACATGAAACTCTTCACGAATCCATAAAAATTGCCAGGGATCTGTTTCTGCCAAAGCTAGGCCAGGAACTACACCGCCATGTACAAAAATGGCATCCTCTAATTCGATATAAGTATCAAAGGTTTCGATAAGCTGTAAATGTTCTTCGAGCTTTGGTAAAGATTGAATAAAGCTAGGTAATGTCTCATTTTCAATGACTTCCTTAAAATCTTCTAACTGATAACCATAGCTTGCAAGAGTTGCTTCACCACCGCAAAGTTCCACCCAATGATTCCACGGCTTAGGTTCGCCAGAGCGGCAGGCTTTTAGCATAATGGCTTCATGATTTCCTAATAGCACACGTGCACCTTGTGCCTGCAATTCTCCGACTAGGTTTAAAACGCCACAAGATGCAGGCCCACGATCAATATAATCACCAAGTAAAAATAACTGATCTTGCACAGTATCATAATTAGCTTTTAATAATAATTCTTCAAAAAGTTCTAATTCCCCATGTATATCACTAATTGCTAGTATTCGATCCATAAAAGAGCATCCTTTCCAGTATTAGAGAAGTTATTATTTAGTATAGAGAATAGTGTTAGAAATTTCGACTAATGAAACTTTTAACTAAAAGTTTAGTTGTCATGTTATTACACCATACTATCGGTTTCTAGTTATACTTTATCATATGACGAAGTGATTTCATTTTGTATTCATTCGTCTAGGTCTAGAATAACGAAGGGAGAGAATTTGCTATTATATTATAGTAGAACTAGGTGAGGAGAGAGTGAGAATGCAAGAAAGCAGTACAACAAAACAGAAGATGAATATTGAAGAAAACGAGCGCCATCACTGTAGTATTGGCAGGATCCTAGTATTTCTGCGCATAACGTAGAGGTATTTGGATGTAATGCTTCTACGTTATGTGCGAATACAGTACAATAATTATTCTCGGAAATTTTCCCATGATTGCCTAGCTATTGACTCGTCGAATGTTGATAGTAGTCGATAGTTGTTTGTATCTAAAATTCGAAAATGCTGACTAATGACATTTTGTTGTAGACGATAACCTTTGTACTCGCTAAGATTTTTCCACCATATGTATCCACCCATCGTCTTTTCCTTAGGATATAATGTTCCGTTATTAGCGATTAAGTCGACAACCTCAAGTGGGTCCCCGCCAAGCTCATGCTGTAAAATGGAGCTTTCTCGGCATAAAGCACAAACTGCCACCGTTGTAGTCCAGCCAGTATAAATACGACCTTTTTCAATTTGAACAAGTGTTTTTTTAGAAAGTCCTAGTAAATCACTCATCTGATCCTGTGTTAAATCTTTTTCGGTACGGATTAATTTCAGTTTTTCCGAAATAAGTGTGATTAATTGTTCACGATTCATCCAAACACCCTTTCTTTCAGATCATTAAATACCATTATACATGAAAGTGGTATAAGATGTTTTTTGTTTCGGGGGTGACTATAGTTAAATAATGGAGAAAATGCTGACTATTTGAACCGTAAAAACAGACTATCCGCAATCTATTGGACAGTCTGTTAAATAGTTAAATCTCGTATTTTTTCGTGTCAGAAATAACGCGGAAATGGATACCTTTAATTTGAGCGCTTACTTTATGACGTAGTGTATCAATATCTACTAGCTCATCATTTTCATTGACACATTCTGCAATCTCTTGTAATAGCTTCGTAAATGCCTCTTTGAAGAGTAAACGCATATTATCAAAATCTAAGCTACGGAAGTTTCCGTCAATATCAAATGCCTCCACAGAATTTAATTGCTTGGAAGCACCAGCAAAACGATCATCGTATACTGTGTAGTTTTCATCGGTTACTACGATAATATATAATACTTCACCTGTAATTGTTTTTAATTCAATGTTAGTTTTGTGTTTTTTGACGTCGGTAATGATATGAATACCATCCGAATGATATAGTTTAAACAATTTCATATGTATTGCCCCCTGAAAATAGAATCATATCCATATATTTATTATATATGGATATGCCTAATAATGGAATAAGAAAAAAGTATTTGGAAAAACTAGAATGGTCCCATTTGAACGATCCTATGGAGATAAAATTGTTATAAACTATTAAGAAAACCATATCAGTCAGAATAGGCCTCTAATACAGTAGGCACTATATTGCGAAGGGGACGAACTTCGATGTAATGAATACGATGGCCTTGCTGCTCATAAATACTAAATATATAAGGGGCCAACTCAATATTTTTAGTTGCTTTAATGCCATTATTGACTGTTAAAAACCAACCGCCCAATGTTTCGACTTCATCCGCTTCAAGTGTTACATTTAATAGTTTTTCAACATCCTCAATGAGCATTTTTGCGTTTAAAATATAGTGATTGTCACTTACTTTTCGTATTTCTGCAATTTCATCATCATCAAACTCATCGCGAATCTCGCCTACTATTTCTTCTAAAATATCCTCGACTGTTACAAGCCCTGATGTCCCGCCGTATTCATCCATTAAAATAGCCATATGAATGCGCTCTTTTTGCATACGTACAAGTAATGCTTGAATAGGAATCGTTTCAATGACTCGTATAACAGGATTAATGAAATCTTCAAGAATTAATGAATCATCTGTAAGTTGCTCAAGCAAACTGTGTGTAAACAATTCCTTAACGTTGATAAAGCCTAAAATATTATCACGATCACCATCATAAACAGGATAGCGAGTATATTTTTCAGCGGCGATAAAATGAATCATATTTGTAAAAGATTCATTTTTTTCAATGCCAACAATCTCTGTTCGAGGAACCATAATTTCACGAGCAATACGTTCATCAAATTCAAAGACATTATTCACAAACTTTAGCTCTGTTTTATTGATTTCACCACTTTCAAAGCTTTCAGATAGCAGTAATCGTAATTCTTCCTCTGAATGTGATATCTCATGCTCTGAAGCAGGCTTCATACCAATTAGGCCGATTAATACTCGAGCTGAGCCGTTCAAGAACCAAATAAATGGATACATCACTTTATAGAACAACATAATAGGTTTGGCAAAATGGAGTGTAATCGTTTCAGCCTTTTGAATCGCAGCAGTTTTTGGTGCCAACTCCCCGACGACAACATGTAAAAATGTTGCGATGGCAAAAGCACTACCAATTGTAAAAATCGTCATATACTTATCTGAAATGCCTATCATGTTAAATAGAGGGTGTAGCATAAATTCAAATGTTTTTTCTCCGACCATCCCGATACCAAGCGCTGTTACAGTAATACCAAGCTGACAGGCAGATAAGTACTCGTCTAAATGATTGACAACATACTTTGCAGATACGGCTTTTTTATTGCCCTCCGCAATTAATTGGTCAAGCCTTGATGAACGTACTTTTACAATAGCAAACTCCGTTGCTACGAAAAAGCCAGTTAATGCTAATAAAATTGTAAAAATCGATAAGTTGAGTATGGTCTCCAAATAGTCGTTCTGTATGAACAGAACGTCACCTCCTAATTATGAATAAGTAAAAGTAAAGATTGCATGAGTGCAATACTTTCGGGTGAAACATTTTTTTTAATTTTTTCAATATTTTTGTTGTCTTGTTTGTTTATTTGTTCAAGTAAAGAAGTTACATCCTGCTCTAGGTCTTGCATTTTTACACGTAGCATTTGTACATCAATTTCTTCATGTGGAGCGATGTTTAGTTCATGTTGGATATCAATAAGTGAAAGACCTTGCTGTTTGCGTTGCTCGATATACTGAAGTCTTTCGATCATTGCAGGAGCATAGTAGCGATAATTGGATGCAGAACGTTCGGCTTCTAATAAGCCGATGTTTGTATAATAATCGATTGTTCTTTTTGTAATGCCTGTTTTTTCTGCAAGCTCGCCAATTTTTAATCTCTCTGTCCCAATGCAAACACCTCCAAACCATCACGTGATACTTTTATTATAACTTGTTGGTTTTGAAAGTTTCAATTAGGAGAGTCCGATATTTCAAAATTGTAAGATTTTTTTGGTAGAGGGGCTTATTGCTCAAGAACATCGATTAGACGCTTGTACATCTACTGTTGCTGTTCTTTCGCACAAAAATTGTTACTGAAGTTTCGTTTTCGCTAGAAATTAAAAGTGGTTGGAGTGAGTGAGGCTAAGGCGACTCCTTGGTGTTCGTCGGACGTCTCGGGAACATGCCGGTTAGGTGAAGAAAAATTGGAACATCACATCATTCCGTTCGTCTTACTATAGATTGGATTATTAAAATTAAAAGGAGAGGATAATGTGTTGTATGAGCTTAATCGTAGCGTATGAAAAGAAATGTATGCAATAGTATCTATCGTATACATTGTTATTTTTTGCTCAAGTGTCTTTTAAATGATTCGATTCTTTTGCAACTTCTTATTCTTCTTTTGTCATTGTACCTATAGATAATTTTATTTCCTTCGTCCTCTAAAGAACTGCCACTGGGCGAGATTATTTTAGGTGCAGATGTTCTATTTATATTTTGGACATCAACAATACAATTTTTTATGATGAGCGTATTAACAGTCGTTTTATATTTATTTCACAGACTATTTAATTGTAGTAATAGTAACGATCTTTTAGAAAAAAATAAAAAACAAGCTCATATATTAAAATTTGCTACCGATAATTTACATAATGTCAATCGTTACAGTGAATATGGAGGTTATTATGAAGAAAGTATTCAAGCTCATCACTATATTGCTCGCGGTAGTACTTGTTTTTTTTCTGTGCCTACACTTACTTATCGTGTCTCAAGGCAAAAATACTGCGGTAGAAAATGCAGATTACCTCATTATTTTAGGTACACGATTATCGGGGGATCAACCGTCTAGTCTGCTGTACGAGCGCATTACGACCGCAGCTGCCTACTTAAAAGAAAACGAAAATACAATAGCAATCGCTTCAGGTGGTCAGGGACAGGACGAAATTGTGTCTGAAGCTTCTGTCATTAAAGAATCATTAATGCAATTAGGTATTGATGAACAACGAATCATCACCGAATCCAATTCTACTCGTACTCTTGAAAATTTCCAGTATTCAATGGATTACATAGACAAAGATTCCACAATTGTAGTTGTAACAAACCGATTCCATCTATATCGAGCCGAATCCATTGCTGAAGATTTAGGACTTAACGTTACCGGCTTACCAGCTGCAACACCATCAGAATTTCGTATTAAGTACTACTTTAGAGAATATTTAGCTATCGTGAAGTATTATTTAGAAAAAATACATATCCTCACCTAGCATCACAGAAACAGCCCTAGAACAAGCTGTAACTAGTCAATAACACTAACAATTAAACAAACAATTTTCGATTCGCGATTTATTAGAACAAAAAGACAGAATTTAATCTAGACGTTTTGTAGATTAAATCTGCCTTTTTTTTAAACAATCTTTGAAAGAACAGCCTTGTTTAAAGGCTACGGAGCTTATTTTTGTAAATATGTATCATATAGGTGATGAAGAGCGTCCTCGCCAGTCATTTCTAGAATCGTTTCGTCATTAAAAATAAGTGTTACATTTGTGAGAGCGCTATCAACTTTATTGTTGTTAATAGTGCATGTTACCTTTACTACACCTGTTTCTGCTAGTTGTTTTTTCTTCGTATCATCCCACGGTTGCTCAGAAAATAGTGGTGCTTTCCAAGTGCCTCTCACATGAAGCTCACTTTTTTCAGCGTCATAATCCCAGCGTACGTCACGTAAAATAGTTTTAAATAGGTCATTAACCGTAAAAGATGTATCTTTATAGTTAATGGCAATTGCTCGTACAGCATGTACATCACGACTAACTGCACTGGCTGCATTTTCTGCTGCTGAATTTATGCCGGAAACCGCGTCTTTAATTTCTGATAATCGATTATCACAGCCAGTGAGCAACGCGCAAAGACATGTTATACAAGCTACCTTTGTCATCCATCTCACAAGTAGTCCCTCCAGTTTTGTAAGTTGATACTACTATATTAACGAAAAGAAAACTATGAAAAAAGGGCATGGAGGCGGCAGATTGTGACGGTTTTGCAACTATGCGAACTCCACTAGAATATTCGAGAAATTGGAAGTTTAAGTATCTGAAAATTCAGTGAAAAATTCAAGGGAAGGGAGCGGTTTGTCATGAAGATTAATGATGAATTACTTGAGCGATTAGGAACTTATTTTGTTTACCATGCTGTTTATGAAAATTATGGCATTACCTTTGAAAATTTTGTGGAGCGTTGGTTACGAGGGATACTTGATGTATAAAGAAGAAGAGTCGTGTTCAATACATGGACACGACTCCATTTTGTTTATTTAAAATAATTTGTGATAAAATGGTTGGCTTCTTGCCAGTTATAAACACGTACAACATTGTCCGGAACAGCAAGACGATTATACGGAGTGTCAAATAATACAACAGGTATTTTTAATTCCTCTGCAAGCATAACCGCATTATCATGCTTATCTTCAAAAAATGCATCTACACCATGTTTTTTTGCTACGGAAATTTTATCATGACTACCGATAAGCTCGATATGATCATACGGAATAGATTGTGATTTAAACCAATTTACCGTAACATCTGATACATTCTCACCACGAGCAGAGATGTAATAAAGTTCGTAGTTTTCTTTCCACGTATTTAAAATATCTTGCGCATCTTTAGCTGCCTCAGAAACTTCATACATAAATGGTTCATTTTCTTTAAACCATGTATTAAATGCTACACGATCAACAGGATGAGGAAATGCTGATAAAAAATCATATTCGCACACATCGTCGAGTGTAATATTTATATTGTATTGTTTATTAATATGTGGAATGAGAGTACTAGGACATGTTACTGTTCCGTCGATATCAATACCAAAGCGAGGCTTTTTCATACTAGCACCTCCTTAGGCGTTCGCTTTTGCTGCTTCTTCAGCAGCACGTTTTTCTGCCATTTCAGCTGCTAATTTATCGATTTCTTTTTTCAACTCTTCTACCATTGTTTCTTCAGGCACTTTACGAACAGTTTTGCCCTTCATAAATAGTAAACCTTCACCACGAGCACCAGCAATACCGATATCGGCTTCACGTGCTTCACCAGGACCGTTTACCGCACAACCAAGAACAGCTACTTTTAATGGTACATTAAGTGTAGAAATATATTCTTCTACTTCATTGGCAATTGAAATTAAATCAATTTCGATACGACCACAAGTTGGGCAAGAAATAAGTGTTGCCATATTAGAAGCGAGACCGAATGATTTTAATAGCTCACGTGCTACTTTCACTTCTTCGACAGGGTCTGCAGATAGTGAAATACGTAACGTATTACCAATACCTTTTGATAGGATTGCGCCAAGGCCAGCCGCTGATTTTACAGTACCCGCAAATAATGTACCTGATTCAGTAATTCCTAAATGCAGAGGATAATTAAAGGCTTTAGCCGCTTTCTCATAGGCCTCAATCGCTAGATTTACGTCTGATGCCTTCATTGATACGATAATATCGTGGAAGTCCAAGTCTTCCAAAATTTTAATATGGTGAAGGGCAGATTCTACCATACCGTCAGCAGTAGGATAACCATATTTTTCTAAAATATGACGCTCTAAAGAACCAGCGTTTACCCCGATACGGATAGGAATACCTTTAGCCTTAGCTGCATTAACAACAGCTTCTACTTTTTCCTTACGCCCAATATTACCTGGGTTAATACGAACTTTATCGATACCATTTTCAATTGCTTTTAATGCTAATTTATAGTCAAAGTGAATATCAGCTACTAATGGAATATTAATACGTTTCTTAATATCTGCTATCGCATCAGCTGCACGTTCATCTGGTACTGCGACGCGAACGATTTGACAGCCTGCTTCCTCAAGACGAAGAATTTCTGCGACTGTTGCTTCAACATCATGTGTTTTTGTTGTACACATACTTTGAATGAATAATTCATTACTACCACCTATTGTTAAATTACCGACACGCACGGGACGTGTATTTGTACGGTGACAAATTTCACTCATTAACTTTCTCTCCTTTTCGGGCCATACTTTCGACCGTCACTGACATTTATTTTAGCAGTGTAAGAAAATAAGGACAAGGAAGAAACGTTATCTTTTCATTTTCCGCATTTGTTTTCAAATTCAAATGACAGAGGAAGCTTAATATTTTCACCAGGAACAAGAGCCTGTAATTGTAAGTGTGGATTCAATTCATAAAATAGTTGCAAGCGTTCAGGGAAGGTCATTGGTACTTTGGCGGGATGAAGTGCAAATAAACTGTGAATCGAATCGCCTTGAATAGTCTGTACAGTAATATAATTTGGCTCTCGCTGCTTTTCACAAAGGGCGTTGTCAGTATCTTTCGGATAAATGGCAGCAAGATGTAATGAACCTTCTGTTAAATCTACTTTCACAACAAAAGCAAAAATAATAATGATAGCTGTTAACACAAAAGCACGCAAAAAATCCCCTCCTTTTCTACACTATATTTAGAAGAGAGGGGATTCATGCACATTATTTTATGTTTGGTTGTTGTGGATATTTTATGATGGCTACGATTAGTAGAGTTACAGTTAAAAATAAAGAAAAAACAGAGATAATTGTACTGTTAATCGGTAGATAATCTGCTAGCATACTTATTAGAATTGCCCAAGTCATGGCAAATGTCGTAGTACGCCAAATATGACGGTATTCACCGCGACGCTTCATGACTTTTAAAATCAATAGACCTGCTAAGGCATAGAGAGCAATTTGTGCAAAAATAAGCATCGTTGTAAAAACAAAAAGCATAATGAATGTCACGGGATACAATACCCATTTAACACCTTCTATGTATTCAGTAATACCATTTAAACTATTCATATCAAATGTATCAACAGACATTCCTGCCGTAAAACGACCAAAAGAGAAAACTGTAACGACAGTAATTAGCAGAAAAGTATATTGAATGACTTTTCCGATAGGTAATAAACGATAGGCAGCAAGTTTTTTTGGATGAATTAAGCTATCGATAAATAGTTGTGAGTGTTTCATAAGCATATCTCCTCCAATCGCTATTCTACCATGTTCAACTTTGACAAGATATGAAATAAGTAATAATAACTGAGAATACGATGATGAAATGTTAATATTGTGTAAAGAAGTTAAAGGTTTTCTTTACTTTTTCTAAACTATCATTTAAAGATTAGGAATAGGGAAGTAGAGATGTAGGAATTGGAGCGAATACAATTGACAATAGATTGGCAAAGCATACTGTTTCAATTTTTAGGCGGTTTAGGAGTCTTTTTATTTTCCATTAAATTCATGGGGGATGGGCTTCAAAAATCAGCAGATGATCGATTGCGTGAATGGTTGAATCGTTTTACAACAAATCCTTTAATGGGTGTGTTAGTGGGCATAATTGTGACGATTTGTATCCAGTCGAGCTCTGCAACTACGGTGATTACGGTTGGGCTAGTGAGTGCAGGTTTTTTAACATTACGTCAAGCAATCGGCGTCATTATGGGGGCAAATATTGGCACGACCATAACCGCATTTATTATTGGTATTAATATCGGCATATATTTTTATCCGTTATTGGCGCTAGGTGCAGGGTTGTTATTCTTCTTTAAGAAAGCGACGTATCAGTATATCGGGCAAATATTGTTTGGCTTTGGGGGATTATTTTTAGGATTAGAGTTAATGAGTGCAAGCATGCAGTCACTCCATCAATTAGCGGACTTAGCATCATTAACCCTTCATCTCAAGAATCTGCCCATTGTAGGGATTTTTCTAGGGGCAGTTTTTACATTGCTTGTCCAAAGCTCAACAGCAACTGTTGGTGTGTTACAGGGCTTATATGCGGAGCATTTGATTGGCTTAGATAGTGCTTTACCAATTTTATTCGGTGAGAATATAGGAACGACCATAACCGCAGTATTAGCTTCACTGGGAGCTTCTATATATGCTAAGCGTGCAGCGGCGGCACATGTACTATTCAATATTATAGGAACAATCATTTTCATGGTGTTCTTTACACCGTTTATACATTTCGTTCAGTGGATTAGTGGGCTATTCCATTTAGATGCGAAAATGCAAATAGCGCTTGCGCATGGCTCATTTAACATCATTAATATGATGATTCAGCTGCCATTTATCGGAGGTTTAGCTGCACTTGTAACGAAGCTAGTTCCTGGGCATGATGGAAATATTGATGTGACAACGAAGCATTTAGATCCTTCATTTATTGATTCCTCTCCGGCGATTGCACTCGGGCAAGCGAAGGAGGAAGTGTTACGTATGGGAGAGCATGCACTGCATGGTTTAGAAGAAACATTTTTATACATGAAAACGGGTGAAGCCGCTCATATTCCTACAGTTTTACAATTAGAAGTAGCGCTCAATCATTTAGATAAGGAAATCACGAATTATTTAGTGATGGTGTCTAAGCAGCCACTTTCTCGAGCAGACTCAGTAAGACACCATACACTGCTAACAAATGTACGAGACATTGAACGTATTGGCGATCATTTTGAAAATATTTTAGAGCTTTTACAATATAAAGATCATCATGAGGTAAATTTAAGTAAATCAGCACGACAAGATTTAATAGGCATGTTTAGCTTGGCGATTGAGGCTGTACGAAAGAGCATAGCGGCTCTGGATACAGCCAGTTTGAGCTTGGCGCAGGAAGTAACGGAGCTCGAAAGCTTGATAGATGATATGGAAGATAAACTAAAGCAAAAGCATATTGCGCGCTTAAATACGTACGAATGCAATGGAGCGGCGGGAATCGTCTATACGGATATCATTAGCAATTTAGAACGAATAGGAGACCATGCTGTAAATATAGCTGACTCTATTTTAGGAATTAGACATTAGATCAATTGCGCCTTGACGTCATTGTAGCTGACGCTTTTGCTTTTGTTACAGGGAAGATTTGTAGCTAATGCTGCGCTTTCGCTACAGGGAAGATTTGTAGCTGACGCTGCGCTTTCGCTACAGAAAATATCTGTAGCTGAAGTTGCACCTACGATACAAACGAAAATAACTGAAACCTATAGCTTTGTAAATCCGTAAAATAGGCAATGCATGATAGAAGGAGAGAATTTTCATGGAAGTTGTTGGTTGGATCTTAGTGATTGCCTGCTTTATCATTTCATTCGTTGGATTGGTATACCCGATAATTCCAGGTGTGATTTTTTTAATCGGTGGTTTTTTAGTATATGGATTATTTTTTTCATTTGCAGAGCTAAGCTGGTTATTCTGGGCGACTGAAATACTATTTGTTATCATTTTATTTGTTGCTGATTCTGTAGCCAATGCCTTTGGTATTAAAAAATTTGGTGGTTCAAATGCGGGGATGTGGGGGAGTACCATTGGTTTATTAATTGGACCGTTCGTCATTCCGGTAGTAGGTATACTAATCGGTCCATTTTTAGGAGCTGTAATTGCAGAATTAATCGTGGAGCGTCGTACATTCAAAGAGGCTGTGAAAAGCGGTGTTGGCTCTCTTGTTGGCTTCTTAACATCCACACTCGCAAAAGCAGTCATTCAAATCGTTATGATTGTCGTGTTCTTTATAGCGGTTTTCGCTATTTAAATTCTTTCAGCCGGTTTCTAAACATCCGTTGAGAGAAATTAAAGCCTGCGGTGGATGTCACTCCTTTCCAATTCCGGATGCAATTATGCCGAGGCATAATTGCTAAAACAACAGGGTAGTATAGTAATCGTATTGGCTTTTCAGTCAAAAGGCTGAAATCTTTAATTTGAAGTATTTTTCGTTGAATGGTTTGACCAATTTTGATAATCTAAGAATGTATTAATTATTTCTTTATTTTAGGGAGGAACTTAACAATGGCTTACGAATTACCACAATTAACTTACGCTTATGACGCATTAGAACCACATATCGATGCAAAAACAATGGAAATTCACCATTCTAAACACCACAATACTTATGTAACAAACTTAAACGCGGCAGTAGAAGGCACTGAATTTGCTGAAAAAGACATTAACGATCTTATCGCAAACATTGATGCTCTTCCAGCTGACAAACAAACTGCTGTACGTAACAATGGTGGTGGACATGCTAACCACTCATTATTCTGGGAAGTAATCGCTCCAGGCGGTTCAAAAACTCCAGTTGGGGAAGTTGCAAAAGCAATCGATGCTAAATTCGGTTCTTTCGATGCATTCAAAGAAGAATTTGCAAAAGCTGCTACAACTCGCTTCGGTTCAGGCTGGGCTTGGTTAATCGTTGATGGTGACTCAGTTGCTGTTACATCTACTCCAAACCAAGACTCTCCAGTTATGGAAGGTAAAACGCCAATCCTAGGCTTAGATGTTTGGGAGCATGCTTACTACTTAAACTACCAAAACCGTCGTCCAGATTACATCGGTGCATTCTGGAACGTAGTAAACTGGGATGTAGTAGAAGCTAAATTCCAAGCTGCAAAATAATTAATCTTTATTAAAAGGCTATGTCAAAGGTGATAAGTCACCGAGGCATAGCCTTTTTTGCTGCTTTTTTAATATAAGATGGAGGTAAATGCCCCAACACGCCAGTTGGGCTGAAGGGAAAGGAACTATTGCCCGAACTTTGGAGTGCTCACCCCACAATAAAAAACTATTTTTCTAGCAATCGTTAAAAAACAGAAACTTTTTATCTTAAAGTGCCGTCAAATAAATGATGTTTTCCATCATTAATTCTCAAGTACATGCTTTCCTGTCGTATCTTCGAATGGTAAACTAAATATCGTGTATTTAAATTGTAATTAGATGAGGAGGGGAATACATATGCGCAAAGCACCGGGAAAAAATCGCGCGACGAGTGTTAAAGCAAAACATCACTCTAATTTAACATTTCGTATGAATGTCCTTTTCTTTGCTATA